>NZ_NHSG01000217.1:0-9191 GCF_020024005.1 Streptomyces purpurogeneiscleroticus | reverse complement strand
GCTGACCGGCACGCCCGACGGCGACCCCGCGGCGCTCGCCGGGCGGCTGTGGGACCTGGCCGGCTGGTCGGCGCGGGCCCGCGCCCTGCTCGTGGCGCTCGGCCGGGCCGCCACCCCCGCCGACCGTTTCACCGTCTCCGCCGCGATCCTCCGCCACCTCCTCGCCGATCCCCTCCTCCCGGACGCGCTGCTGCCCGGGGACTGGCCGGGGCGTGAACTCCGCGCCCGGTACGGCGAGTTCGAGGCGGAGCTCGGCGAGCTGCTCCGCCGCCACATCGAGGACTGAGGGGACTGTACGCCGAGGGGTGACGGAGGTCGGCGGCGTCGCTCACGGCCCCGGCGTCAGGCCGTCCGTGCCGAACGTGAAGTCCAGGAACAGCGCGGCGGACAGCACCGCGTGGCTGCCGCGCGGGGTCAGCAGCGGGTCGCGCATCCGCAGGTGCAGGCGGTCCAGGGCCTCCTGGCCCGCCGGGCAGCCGTAGCCGCCGGCCCGCACCACGTCCCGGGCGTCCATCTGCACCGACAGCAGCGCCGCGGGCCCGCCCTCGTGCAGCAGAGAGGTGTCGTCCAGCGTCGCCATCAGCGTGAGCAGCGCGTCCATCCGCGCGGCGATCTCGGGCCTGCCGTGCGCCCGGGACTCGCGCAGCGCGGGCAGCGCCACCCGCCGCACGTGCGGGAATCCGGACCCGGCCTGACCGGTCGCGCCCGGCACATGGAAGTGCAGCCGGGCCCGGCCGCCCGGCGTCTCGACGGGCTTGGGCGTGCCGTCGTACGGCATCCGGGCCAGCGTCGCGGCCGCCGCGCAGGCGGCGTAGCCCGAGCGGCAGCCGGTGGCGGCGGCGCCCGCGACGAGCAGGCCGGCGGCCCACAGCTCGCCCCGGTGCCCCGCGGCCTCCTCCGGGAGCTGCTCGCCGAGCCGGCCGAGCTCGGCACGCAGGTGGCGGTCGAGACGGCGGCCGTCGGCGGTCTCGGCCACCGCGGCGAAGACCGGGCGGAGCGCCGGTATGGAACGGAGTTCGGCGGCGGGGTCGTGCGGCACGCCCGCGTCGGGGATCCGCGGCAGCCGGGCGCGTGCCGTGCAGGCGGCCACCGCGAGATCCGCGAGGAGGCGCGGGGTGACGGGGGGAGCGAGGCGGGCGGGCGAGGTCGGCGCTGGCCTGAGCATCGTCGGTGCCTTCCGTCGTACGGGTCGGTCGGTCAGGGAGGCGGTGAGCGCGTCCCGAGCCTGTGATGCCGCCCGTGACGACCCGGTACGCGGGACTTTGGTCCTGGATGTCCGGCCCGTATGTCCCCTTCGTGGCGCTCGCCCAGGAGCCCCCGTGCGCATGATCTTGTGCGATCGCACTACCCGGCTCGCATCTGCTAAGCCCAATCCACAGTCTTCCTTGCAGGTGAGAGGGTAGCTGCCATAACGTGCCGCACATGCAGTCCTACACGATCGGCCAGGCGGCGCGGCTGCTCGGCGTCAGTGCCGACACGGCGCGCCGCTGGGCGGACGCCGGCAAGGTCCCCACCCACAGGGACGAGGCCGGCCGCCGGCTGATCGACGGCCGTGACCTGGCCGCGTTCTCCACCGAGCTCGCCAGGAGCGGCACCGGTGAGGACGAGCCCGCCGCCACTTCCGTGCGCAACGCCTTCCCCGGCATCGTCACCGCGATCAAGCTCGGCGACGTCGCGGCGCAGGTGGAGATCCAAGCGGGCCCGCACCGCCTGGTCTCGCTGCTGACCAGGGAAGCGGTGGAAGAGCTGGGGCTGGAGGTCGGCATGCGGGCCACCGCGCGCGTGAAGTCGACCAACGTCCACATCGACCGGGTCTGAGCCCCGAGGAGTCCGCCATGCCCCGCCCCCGTACGACCGGCCGCCGCACCGCCGCCGCCACCGCGCTCTGCGCCGCCCTGATCGTCCCGCTCGCCGCGGGCTGCGGCAGCGGGAAGAGCGGCGAGGCGTCCGGCGGCGGCGAGAAGACCACGATCAAGGTGCTCGCCGCCGCCTCGCTCACCGACGTCTTCAAGAAGGCCGGCGCCGCGTACGAGAAGGCGCACCCCGACACGATCGTGAAGTTCTCCTACGCCGGGTCGCAGCAGCTCGCCGCCCAGGTCGAGCAGGACTTCCCGGCGGACGCGCTGGTCACCGCCGACACCAAGACCATGGACGGCCTCAAGGGACGGACCGGCACCCCGGTCACCATCGCCCACAACCGCCTGGTCATCGCCACCGGCAAGGGCAACCCCGAGAAGGTGACGGCCCTCAAGGATCTCACCGACAGCAGGCTCAAGGTCGTGCTCGCCGCGCCCGAGGTCCCGGTCGGCCGCTACAGCCAGCAGGTGCTGGACAAGCAGCACCTCAAGGTGAAGCCGGTCTCGCAGGAGCAGGACGTGCGCGGCGTGCTCAGCAAGGTGGAGCTCGGCGAGGCCGACGCGGGCATCGTCTACGCCACGGACGCGAAGACAGCCCCCGGCAAGGTCGACGCGGTGCCGGTCCCCGACGACCAGAACGCCGTCGCCGCCTACCCGGCCGCCACCCTCAAGGTCTCCGAACACAAGAAGCAGGCCGACTCCTTCGTGAAGTGGCTGCGGTCGGCGAAGGCGCAGCAGATCCTGCGCGACGCGGGGTTCCAGAAGCCGTGAGACCCTCCGTGCGCCGGGCGCCGCTCGCACTGGCCGTACCCGCCGTGCTGGCCGTGGCGTTCCTGTTCGTCCCGCTGGCCGGCGTCCTGGTCCGTACGACCTGGTCGGACCTGGGGACACATCTGACGGCGCCCGGCGTCACGGACGCGATGTGGCTCTCGCTGTCCGTCGCGTGCTGGGCCCTGGGGCTCTCGCTGCTGCTCGGCGTGCCGCTCGCCTGGCTGCTGGCCCGGGTGGACTTCCCCGGCAAGGCGCTGGTCCGCTCGCTGGTCCTGCTGCCGATGGTGCTGCCGCCGACCGTGGGCGGCGTCGCGCTGCTGCTCGGCTTCGGGCGGCGGGGACTGCTGGGCGGGGTACTGGAGGACTGGTTCGGCGTCCAGCTGCCGTTCCACACCTCCGGTGCGGTCATCGCCGCGACGTTCGTGTCGATGCCGTTCCTGGTGATCAGCCTGGAGGGCGCGCTGGCCGGGCTGCACACCCGGTACGAGGAGACCGCGGCCTCCCTCGGCGCGGGCCCCTTCCGCGTCTTCTGCACCGTCACCCTGCCCATGGTCGCCCCGGGCCTCGCCGCAGGCGCCGCGCTCACCTGGGCCCGCGCGCTGGGCGAGTTCGGCGCCACGATCACCTTCGCCGGCAACCTCCCCGGCGCCACCCAGACCCTGCCGCTCCAGGTCTATCTGCTGCTCCAGGACAGCCCCGAGGCCGCGACCTCGGTCTCGCTGCTGCTCCTGGCCGTCGCGATGGCCGTACTGATCGCACTGCGCGGGCGGTGGTCGGTGGGCGCCACGGCGAAGGCGCGCACCGGAACCGCCGAGGCGGCAGCGGGTACGGACCCGCTGCCCGCCGACGCGCTGCCGGCGGCGCCCACCGAGGAGCTCCCCGCGGACGCGCCCGCCTGGCCGCTGCACGCCGACGTCACCGGCTTCACCCGCCTCACCCTCGACGCCGGACCCGGCACCACCATCGCCGTCGTCGGCCCCAACGGCGCGGGCAAGACCACCCTGCTGCGCGCGCTCCTCGGGCTCACCCCGCGCGCCCACGCCGCGCTGACCCTCGGGGACGACGACGTCACCGCCCTGCCGCCGCACCGCCGAGGCGTCGCCTGGGTACCGCAGGACGGCGCGCTCTTCCCGCACCTCACCGCCCTCGGCAACACCGCGTACGGGCTCCGCGCCCGCGGCGTTCGCCGTGCGGAGGCGCGCCGCGCCGCCCAGCAGTGGCTGGACCGGCTCGGCGTCGGCCACCTCGCCCACCGCCGTCCGGCCGGCCTGTCCGGGGGGCAGGCCGGCCGGGTCGCGCTGGCCAGGGCGCTGGCGGCCGGGCCCCGGCTGCTCCTCCTCGACGAGCCGCTCGCCGCCCTCGACCAGACCACCCGCGCGCACGTCCGGCACACCCTGCGGCAGCACCTCGCCGGCTTCCGCGGCGTCTGCCTGCTCGTCACCCACGATCCGGTCGAGGCGGTCTCGCTGGCCGACCGGGTACTGGTGCTCCAGGACGGCAGCACCCTCCAGGACGCCGCGCCCGCCGAGGTCTCCCGGCACCCCCGCTCGCCCTGGGTGGCCCGGATGCTCGGGCGCAACGCCTGGCCCGGCACGGCCACTGCCGACGGCCTCGCCCTCGTGGACCGCCCCGGCCGGCTCACCGCGGCCGAGCCGCTGGAGAAGGGCACGGAAGCGCTCGCGATCATCGGTCCCGAGGCGGTGTCCGTGCACCGGGTCCGCCCCGGCGGCAGCCCGCGCAACGTCTGGCCCGGCCGGGTCCGCGAACTCACCGCCGCCGGCAGCCGGCTGCGCGTCCTCGTCGGCTCCCCGGAGGTCCCCGACCTCGTCGCCGAGATCACCCACCAGGCCGCCGCCGAGCTGGACCTCCGCGACGGCACGGACGTCTGGATCAGCGTGAAGGCCACGGAGGTCACGCTCGTACCGGTGTGACGCACCGTCACGCCCGACAGCGCCGCACGCGGCGTTTGGACCGGACGGCAGCGGAAACCCGCAACGGGCGCCGCTGAGCCCGAGCGGCCCCGAGCGGCGGTTCCTGTCCACGAGGTGGAGGTAAGTCACCATGACCAGCAGCAAGGAAACCGGCGAATTCACCGGTACCAAGGACAAGAACTACAACCTGCTCTGGTACACCGAGACGTGCCTGAACAACGCCCTGCGGATGGAGACGTACATCCAGGACGCGGAGCGGGACAAGGACACCGAGCTCGCGGAGCTGTTCCGCAAGGCCCAGGCCGACAGCCGCAAGGGCGCCGAACTGGGCAAGCAGCTGCTCCGCAACAGGCTCGGCGACTGACGGCCGGCGACTGACGACCCGGTGCCGGGCGGTACTCCGCGGAGTACCGCCCGACACGGCTCCTACAGCGGCAGTACACACACCGGCATCGGCGCCTCGAACGGCTCCCCGGTGGAACGCAGTTGACCCGATCGCGGGTCGACGCGGAAGACCGTGACCGTATGCGAGCGCTGGTTTCCCGCGAACAGCAGCCGGTGGTCCGGCGAGAAGGCGATGTGGCGCGGGAAGTCGCCGCCGACCGGCACGGTGTCCAGCAGCCGCAGGCGCGCGCCGCGGTCCTCGACGGCGTACCGGCTCAGGCTGTTGTGGCCACGGTTGGCCAGATAGGCGTACCGGCCGTCGGGACTGACCAGGAACTGTGCCGGGTAACTCGTGCCGGGACCGGTCCCGGTGGACTGCGGGGCGCCGGGGGCGAGCCGTCCGGTGGCGGGGTCGTACGCACACACCACCGCCGTGTTGTCGAGCTCGTTCGCGAGGTAGGCCCAGCGGCCGCCGGGGTGAAAGGTGAGGTGGCGCGGGCCGGCGCCGGGGCGCAGCGGCGCGGTGGACACCTGGCTCAGGGTCCCCGCGAGCGGGTCCAGCCGGTAGCTGTAGACGGTGTCGTTGCCCAGGTCGACGGCGAGCACATGGCCGCCGTCGGGACTGGTGACGATCTGATGCGCGTGCGGCCCGTCCTGGCCGGGGCCCGGCGGTGGCGCGGAGTGCGTCACGAGGTCGGTGCGCTCGCCGAGCGCGCCCGTCACCGGGTCGACGGGGTGCACGGCGACGCTCCCGGAGAGGTAGTTGGCGCTCAGCAGCCAGCGGCCACTCGGATGCACGGACAGGTGGCAGGGGCCCGCGCCGCCGGTGGAGCGGCTGCCCAGCACGCGGTGCGCGCCGTCGGCGGCGAGCCGGACGGCGGTGACCGCGCCGTCCGCGTTCTCCCGGACCGCGTACAGGGTCCGCCGGTCGGGAGAGAGGGCCAGGTAGGAGGGATCGGCGACGCCGGTGAGCACGCCGCTGCCGGTGATCCTGCCGGTCACCGGGTGGTACGCCGCCAGGCCCACGCCGCTGCCGCCGCCCGGCTGCGAGGTGTATGTGCCGAGGAAGACCGGCCGGGTCGCGGCGGCCGGTGCGGCGACGGCGCTCTGCTGGCCGAGGGCAGCCGTCGTCCCCGCCGCCAGCGCCCCGAGGAAACCCCGGCGGCGGAGCCGCCCCGCGGGCCCGTGCTCCGACTCCGGCATGCGGTCATTCATGGCAACACCTCGGGATCTCATGATCGGGGCGCGGGACGGCAGCCAGAATGGTCCATACCACCGGGGCTGACAAGACCCTTTGCAGCCCGGACCGGCAGCGGAGCATTTGCCCGCTTTGCAGGGAAGAGTACGATCTTCCGTGGCGGGTTACCCGTATCGGCAAGCGACAGACCGCAAGCGAGCAGAGCGGGAGCGAGTCCGATGACCTTCGAAGAATCGGTGTCCGTACCGGCCGGCGGCGCCGCCCTGACGGGCGACCTGCGGGTACCCGAACCGGCCCACGGGGTCGTCGTCTTCGCGCACGGCAGCGGGAGCTCCCGGCACAGCCCGCGCAACCGAGGCGTCGCAGCCTATCTGGAAGCGTCCGGCCTGGGCACCCTGCTGATGGACCTGCTGACGGAAGAGGAGGACCGGGTCGACGAGGTGACCCGCGAGCACCGCTTCGACATCCCGCTGCTCGGCGAGCGGGTGGTCGCGGCGGTCGACTGGCTCGGCACCCACCCGGTCACCGGACGGCTGCGGCCGCACCTCTTCGGCGCCAGCACCGGATCGGCCGCGGCCCTGGTGGCCGCCGCCGCCCGCCCCGAACGGGTGGCGTCCGTCGTCTCCCGCGGCGGGCGCCCCGACCTCGCGGGCGACGCGCTGCAGCAGGTACGCGCCCCGGTCCTGCTGGTCGTCGGCGGTCACGACGAATCGGTACTGGATCTGAACCGGCAGGCCGCCGCCGAGCTCTCCGCGCCGTGCCACCTCCACGTCATCCCCGGCGCCACCCATCTCTTCCCCGAATCCGGCGCTCTGGACCAGGTCGCCGTCGCGGCGCGGGACTGGTTCCTCGCGCCCGGAGAGCCGCCGCACGGGGAGGAGGGCCCGCGGTGACGGCCGCGGCCGGCGCCGCCGATCTCGCGGAGATCACCGCCCGCGCCCGGCCCCTGACCGGCCCCCGGTCGCTGGACCCGCTGCTGGAGCGGATCGGCGACGCGCGGTACGTCCTGGTGGGCGAGGCGTCGCACGGTACGGCCGAGTTCTACCACTGGCGCGCCGAGCTGACCCACCGCCTGATCACCGAGAAGGGCTTCTCGTTCGTCGCGGTGGAGGGCGACTGGCCGGACTGCCAGGACGTGCACTGCTCGGTCACCGGGGCGCCCGGCGCGCCCGCCGACCCGGCCGACGCGCTGGCGGACTTCCGTCGCTGGCCCGCCTGGATGTGGGCCAACACCGACGTGGCCCGCTTCGCCCGCCGGCTGCGCGCCCACAACGACGCGCTGCCTCCCGGCCGGCGCGTCGGCTTCTACGGACTGGACGTCTACAGCCTGTGGGAGTCCCTGGACGCCGTACTGGACCATCTGCGGGAGCACGACCCCGACCGGGTGGACGAGGCCCTGGAGGCGTACCGCTGCTTCGAGCCGTACGACGAGGACCCGCAGAGCTACGCGCTGGCCACGCGCCTGGTGCCCAGCGGCTGCGAGCCCGAGGTGATCCGGCTGCTGGTCGCCGTCCGCGAACGGGCGCAGCAGGCGAAGGCCGCCGACGGCAGCCTGGCCGACCTCGCGGCGCGGCAGAACGCGGAGGTACTGGCCGGGGCCGAGCGGTACTACCGCGCGATGGTGCGCGGCGGCCCCGACTCGTGGAACGTGCGCGACCACCACATGGCGGACACCCTCGACCGGCTGATGGACCATCACGGCCCGCACGCCAAGGCGGTGGTGTGGGAACACAACACGCACATCGGGGACGCCCGCGCCACCGACATGGCCGAGGCAGGGCTGGTCAACGTCGGGCAGCTGGTGCGCGAGCGGCACGCGGCCGACGGCGTGGTCCTCATCGGATTCGGGTCCTACGAGGGCACGGTGACGGCGGGGGAGAGCTGGGGCGCCCCGCCGCAGACCATGACGGTGCCGCCCGCCCGGCCCGGCAGTACCGAGGAGCTGCTGCACCGGGCGCTGCCCGGCGGCGCGGCGCTCTTCCTGCTCACCCCGCCGCCCGGCACGCCCGGTGAACAGCCGGCCGCGGGCCCCGGCCACTGGACGCGGCTGCCGCGCGACCACCGGGCCATCGGCGTGGTCTACCGCCCGGAGCGCGAGAAGTGGGGCAACTATGTCCCGACCGTGCTCGACCAGCGGTACGACGCGTTCCTCTTCCTGGACACCACCCGGGCGCTCACCCCGCTGCCCCGGCAGCACCCGGCCGACACGGGGGAGGAGGAGACCTGGCCCACCGGCCAATGACCGCCCACCACCCACCCGCCTTCCCCGACCGCCTTCGTCGCCAAGGAGACAGCATGTCCTTCACGGACCGAAGAGACGCCGGCCGGCAGCTCGCGCAGCGGCTGCGGCAGCAGCTCACGGCGGAGGGGCCCGGCGCGCCGGAAGGGCCCGTCGTACTGGCCCTGCCGCGCGGCGGAGTACCCGTCGCCGCCGAGATCGCCCGCGAGCTGGGCGCGCCGCTGGACGTCTTCGTCGCCCGCAAGATCGGCGCCCCGGGCCAGCGCGAACTGGCCGTCGGCGCCCTCGCGGGCGAGGACCCGCCGGTCTTCGACCGCCGCGCCCTGCAGTTCCTCGGCCTGGCCGAGGAGGAGCTGGCTGCCGACGTCGCCCGCGAGCGCACCGAACTGCACCGCCGCGAGGACCTCTACCGCGGCAAGCGCCCCGAGCTCGTCCTCACCGGCCGCACGGTGATCCTCGTCGACGACGGCCTGGCCACCGGCATGACGGCCACGGCAGCCCTGCGCAACCTGCGCCGCCGCGGCCCGGCTCGCGTGGTCCTCGCCGTACCGGTCGCCTCTCCGACCACGGCCGCCGCGCTGGCCCAGGAGGCCGACGAGGTCGTCTGCCTGAGCAAGCCCCCGGACTTCCGTGCGGTCGGCGAGTGGTACGAGGACTTCACCCAGGTCTCCGACGAGCACGTCATCGAAGCGCTGCGGGCGGCCACATGAGCTCGGCGCGTGCGCCGTTGAGGTAGTGGGCGCCGATGTCGCGGAGCCGGTGGGCGGGGGAGCCGCGGGTGGTGAGGGCGCGGGCGTTGCGCCAGAAGCGGT
>NZ_NHSG01000216.1:0-27661 GCF_020024005.1 Streptomyces purpurogeneiscleroticus | reverse complement strand
TTGCGGCTGAGGCTGCTGCGCGGGTGCCTGGTACTGCTGCTGCGGCGCGGACGGCTGCGCCGGCTGCTGGCCGCTGCTGCTCAGCCGGGGCCGGGCGGACTTCTTCGGCCCGGTCTGCTCCGTCGCCGGTGCCGCCGGTGCCACCGGCTGCTGCGGCGCGGACGGCTTCGGCGTCTGCTCGTCGAGCTGCGCCGCCTGCCGCTTGCTGGTCTCCGCCGCCTGGTAGGCGTTCTGCCGCTGCTGGCGCTTGGTCGGGTTGGTCCAGCCGCCCTTCTCCAGCTTCCCGCCGAGCAGCTTGCGGTCGGCGAACCGGGTGGCGGCACCCGCGGCGCCGCCGGCGACCCGCCCGCCGACGCGTCCGGCGGTCCCCGCGCCGCTCTGGCTCTTGTCGATGAACTTGCTGGTGGCGGCGTTCGCCATGTCGCCCACGCCCAGCGCGTCCTCGGCCCCGGCGATCTTGGGGCTGAAGTTCCCGGACAGCAGCTTCTTGAGCATCATCACGACCGCGACGGTGACCAGGAGCAGCAGCAGAAGCTGCATGCCCAGCGCGATCTGGGCGGGGAGAATCATCTGGTAAAGCACCAGAAGCACCGTGAGGATGACGCCGAATCCGGCGCGCAGCACGAAGCTGTGGATGAATGTCTCCAGCCAGCCCTTGAGCAGTTTCTGCTGCGAGGGATGGATTCCGAGCGTCGCCACCAGCGGCAGCAGAACGACGAGGATCAGCGTGACGGCGTGCCAGAGCAGCGTCAGCACGCTGAGCACCATGACCATCAGGCCCACGATCAGCGCCGCGACGATGGAGTAGAAGGCCATGCCGACGCGGTTGCCGGCGTTCTGTCCGGACCAGTCCTTGAAGATGTCGCCGTGCTCGCCGCTGGCGACTTCCTTGCGGATCGGGGTCCAGTCGTCCTCGAATTTATTGAGGTCCTTCCCACGGTCCTTGTTCGTCTCCGACTGGGCGACGGCATGGCGGACGCGCAGGTCCTGGCAGCGCGCTCCCTTGCCCCAGTCGCAGGTCTCACCGGGGTCCGCGGCGGCGCAGCCCTTTTCCTCGTCGATGATGCAGTCCTTGCCCGCGTCACCGAACTGCCCGAGCGCCCAGGGCCGGAATGCGAGGGTGTCGTACATGGCGCAGCTCGACACCCGCATACCGCGGTTGTGCACGCCCTTCGGCAGATCGCACGGGGGCTGCATCGTGCCGGAAATTCCGGACAGTACGGCCTCGGTCAGCAGGGAATTGGCCTGCGCGATACCGGAGTCGGCCGTACTGACGACCTTGTCGTAATTGCCGCCCGTCAGAAAGGCCATCACGGCGACCACGGTGAGGCCGGCCCATGCGACGCCCGACCAGACCTCGCGCATGTCGCCCTTGCGCCACTTGCCGAACACCCAGAGACCGGTCAGCACGATCATGACGGGGACGGCGGGCCGCAGGACGTTCTTCTTCAGCGTCTGGACGACATTGTCCCGGCCCTCGTAAAGGCCGGCCAGCGGGCTGGGGTTGGACGCCGATTCCTTGATGGAGATGGCCGCGCGCGTGAGAATCTTGGTGCCGTTGAAAATGCTGTCGGCGATGCCGTTGTTGACGTAGTCCATGACGCTGCACTCATCGGCGCCACTGCCCCACTCGCCGTTGTCCTCGGCCGCGTCGCCCTTCCCCTTGAAGGTCATCGACCAGTTCAGCCCGCGCATGCCGTTGAGCTCGTACAGCGTGTAATTGGCGGCCGGGCCCGGCATTTCCACCGAGCCGCTGACCGTGCCGCCGCGCACCCGCTCGGTCAGCGAGCCCTCGTCCGGCTTCGCATTGCGGTCCCACTGCTTGACCGCCGGCATCAGCGCTTCACCGTTGTTGCCCGGCGTGTCCATCTGGTAGCTGTCGTCACCGGTGATGTCGCACGCGAACGCCATGGCCTGCGCCGGCGCGGGGGTGGCCAGCAGGACGGCCGCCAGGGCCAGCAGCACGAACAGGCCGGCCCGCACGGCCGTGCCGACCTTGGTCAATCGCCAGCGTATGGCGCGCCGCGGAAGCATAGGGAGTCCCCCGAATGAGAATGAGTGAGCGAAGAGGGCGGTACCGGCCGGTGCCGGCTCAGTTCTCCACGTAATTGGTCAGAACGCATCCGGAGATATGGGCCTTCTCCTTCTTGTAGCCGCTCGGCGGCGCGAAGGACGGCGCACAGTTCAGCTGCAGCAGGCCGGTCTTCTCCAGGCCGCCCGACCCCTCACCGGCGAAATCCACGACGAAGTTCTTGCCCACGAAGAACTTGCCGTCGGTGCGCCCGGCGTCGATCACCCCGCGCTTCACCTTCTTCTCGCGGTCGTTCTTGTACGCCTGCTCGAAGGCGGTCATGTCCTTGGGGCGGTAGATCAGATAGCTGGACGTCCAGTCGGTGCCGCACACCGCCTCTTCCTGGATCGTCCAGGCCGCCGCTTCCCGCTTGTCCTCGGCGGACGCCGAGTCGGACACGTCGTCGACGAAGGGGTCGTTGAGCCGGTCGTCATTGGGGTCGTTGCTCAGGTTCGAGCAGTCGACGTGCTGCTGGAGGAATTCCTGTGCCTTCTTGAGCGAGGAGGCGCTGGGCAGCCCGCCGTCCTGCTTTCCTTCGTTCTGCTGGTCCGCACCGCTGTGCGCGCCACCGCTGCTCTTCGCGTCGCCTCCTTCGCAGGCGGCAACCGTCGTCAGGGCGGTCAGAGCGGCGCCGACCAGGAGAATTCGCTTCATCCGCATGGCTCTTGCCTCTTTCGTTCGTGTGGTCCGGCTCAGGCGACGGGCGTACTGTCCGGCGCGCTCACAGGGGCAGGCTGTGCGGCGCGCGCGGTCGCGGCCGGGTCCGCCGCCGCTTCCTGCAGATACGTCCACTCCCACACGCTCAGCGGCGGGTTCTTGCCCTGGCGGGCCGGGCGGGTGGTGCCGTTGGTGTCGGTGGCGGCGAGGATCTCCTGGAAGACGAGGTCGACGGCCACCGTGCCGACCCTCTTGTCCGCGTCGCGTTGCAGGCAGACACCGGTACGCAGGTCCTGCAGGGCGTCGATGACCTTCCGGTCGTCCTCGGCGCGGCCGAGGAGCGGGGCCACGAGAGACGCCTCCTGCGCGGACTTCTGCTTGAAGGCGAAGACGGTGTGGATCTGGTTGGCGCCACCGCTGCGCGCCTCGGAGTCCTCGATCTGGACCAGGTCGATGGCCTGCTGCGTGATCAGCACGGTGACGGCGAGGTACGAACGGCCCTGCTTGAGCGCCCGTCGCATCAGGTCGCGGCCGCTCTCGGTCGCGGTGACGACATACGCCTCGTCGACGAAGAGCGCCTTGGGGCGCAGCCCGACCTCGCCGGTGACCGGGTTCTTCTCGTAACCGACGTCCAGCATCTGGCTGCCGAGCTCGACGACCGCCATCAGGGCGGTGGCCGCGAGGCGTTCGGCGGGGTTCCAGTTGCGCGGGTCCGTGGCCGACGGGGACTGGAAGCCGCGCAGGGTGATCACCGTGCGGCGCTTGCGCATGCTGGACAGCGGCTGCGGCCGCTCGGCGAAGGCCAGTCGCGCGTACGGCAGAGTGCGCAGCTCGGTCAGCAGCATCTGGGCGAGCTTGAGGTCCTTGATGGCCTCCCGGTCCCCCGAGGCGACGGCGTGGTCGTAGGCGCGGACGACCTCGTCCACGACCTGCCACAGCGTCGGGCGCGGCACATGCTGTTCGGCGTCGCGCGCGGTCATGCCCTGCTCGACGGCCTGGCGGACGGCGGAGTTGTACCAGCCGACGACAGTGGCCATCGCCTCGATGACGGGCAGCCGGACCCGCTGGTAGTCCTCGTCGCCGAGGAAGCCGCGCAGCATGCTCTCCGCGAGCAGCCGGCCGGAGGCGACGTCCCGGGCGATCACCCAGGGGTCGAGGACGCCGGCCTGGCCCTTGAGGAGGTCGACGACCTCGGTCTCGTCCCAGAACTCCCGGTTGACGGGCTGGAAGCGGCTCTGCGGCGTGCCGAGGACCCCGGACTCCGCGTCGCCCGCGAACCCCGGGTCGTTCACCTGGGCCCCGAAGCCCAGGTAGTAGCACATCTGCGCGAAGTCGGTCTTGGGGTCGATGACCAGGCAGCGGACGCCGGACTCGGACTCCTCGTAGAACTTCTGCAGCGCCAGCGAGGACTTGCCGCCGCCGGACGCGCCGACGATGGCCAGGCCACCGCCGTCGTTGCGGGCCGGGCCCACGTGCAGCGAGTAGTGCACGGGCATCTTGCCCGCCCAGCCGACGAGATTCCCCACCCAGCCGAGCCGCTTGCCGGAGCGGTGCTCGGGGTTGTCCCCCAGCTCGGTACCGGCCGTGGGCAGCCCTGCGCCGAGCTGCTCGACCTCCTGGAGGCGCAGGTAGGGGGCGATGGGCAGCTTCGGCGCGTCGCCCGGAAGCTGCGACTGCAGGAGCCGCCACTGCTGCCGGGTGGGGCGCAGCAGCGTCACCTTCAGGTCCTGCTTGAACTGCATCTCCAGGACGCGGCGGCGCCGCTCCAGCTCCTTGACGTCCGGAGCGGAGACGGTGAAGCGGATCTGCGCCTCCATGCCGGGCATCTTGTGCTCGTCGATGTCGTCGCAGAGGTTCTGGGCGCGGGTGACCTGGTGGGCGAGCTTGGTGTCCGGCTGGCGGCCGGAGTTCGCCATGTCGTTCATCTCGTCGACGAGGTTGCCGCGGATCTTGTCGGCGCGGTCCTTGAACTTCGGGTACGGGATCAGGGTGAACCGCATGTCGATCTCGACGGGGAACTCGACGTGCTGGGCGGCGTACCGGGCCCAGGCGGTGCTCTGCCGGAAGCGCGTCTCGGCCGGCCAGTTGGCGGCGACCAGGGTGGTGGTGTAGCTGGTCTGGCGCTCGCCGGTGACCTCGTCGTACTGGTGCAGCACGATGTGCGTCTTGCGGTTCTCGCCGGAGAAGTCGACGACCAGGTCGAACTGGTCGGGGCCCCAGGAGCGGCTGCCGAGCACAGGCTCCGGCGGCACGGGCAGTTCGCCGTGGAGCGGCTTGCGGATGAGCCAGACCAGCTCCTCGCGGGTGAGCGGGGTGCCGTGGAGGCCCTCCAGGCTCTCGTGGACCTCAGTGGCGACCTGCGTCCACTCCGCGAGCGCCATGGGCGAGAGGTACTCGTCGTTCACCCCGGTGGCGGCGGCCGCGGCCTGGTCGGCCACGCCGCGCACGCCGCGCAGCAGACCGGGGTCGTCGTGCGGCTCGTCCTCGTCGGCGATCACACCGCTGTCGCCGCGCTTGAGCGAACCGAGCTTGACCAGCAGGATGTTGCGCTCGCGCATGGCGCCGATGCGCTCCTGGTACTCCGCCTTGCGGAGGTTGTACGCCTTGTAGTTCTCGGTCGGGTCCCAGGCCACCGCGTTCAGCTCCTCGGCCCAGTTCAAGGCCGTGATGGGCTGGTAGACCTTGCGGTAGTGGCACTCCACGTTGCGGTCGCCGCGCGCGAGGCTGAGCAGCCCGCGCGCCGGCCCCTCGGCCATGGACTGGAGCTCGGCGGCGCTGAGGTACTCGTCGATGGCGGTGGGCAGTACGAGCCCCGTCCACACGGAATTGCCGTGGACGAAGATCATGTCGTCGGCGTAGCGGTACGGGAGCCGCAGCTCCTCGCGGGCCGTCTTGGTGCGCTGGGTAGCGGACTGCTTGCGGGTGCCCTGGCCCTGGCCTTTGCCCTTGGAGGCAGCCGCCATGATCATGGCGACCACGAAGAAGGCGGCCGCCCCGCCCAGAAGGATCAGCATGAACATGGAGAAGTCATCCTGCGGTGGTGTCGGAGTGGCCCCCGCCCGCCGTGCTGCGGGCGGTGCCTGCGGAGAAAGCCGAGAAAGGGGTGCCGCGCTCGGCGGCGGCCCGGCGCGCCTGGTCGTAACGCGCCTGCCAGCGCGGTGAGCCCGGCTGCCAGAGGATGACCTGCCAGTGCAGCTCCTCCGGCTCGCGGTCGGCGGAGAGTCCCTGCAGCCGCTTGGGCTGGAACCAGTAGTCGGCCCAGACCACGAGCTGCTGGCTCAGCGTGAGCGCCGAGGGCAGCGGGCGTCCCCAGATGAAGTAGATGGCGAACGGCGGTCCGAAGTACAGGATCGACGTCCACATCGACAGGCCGAGGAAGGGGAGGAAGGCCGACAGCGACAGCAGCGCGATCAGCCACACCAGGCCGAAGCCGAAGGCCGCACCGAGGGCGGGCAGCAGCAGACCGGGAAGCGGGATGTTGCCCCAGTTCCAGATCCGCTTGGGGCGGTTCAGCAGATCGGTGTGGTCGTAGGCGACCATGGACTCGGGTGCTTCGGGCGCCATCAGCCGCTCCCCTCAGGTCTGGCGGTCGGAATCGGGTGATCCTGCGGGCCCGGGGGCCCTGTAGGTCAGCCCTTGCCGCCGATCTGCTCGCCGAGGCCGATCAGCACGGACGCGAGGCCGGTGGCGCCACCGATGATCAGCGCGGCCAGCGCGATCATGCCGAAGCCCTGGAACGCCTCGCGCATCCCGTCGCCGCGCTTCATCGAGAGCAGCATGCGGATACCGAGGATCAGCAGGGCGATGACCGCGACCATCGTGCCCGCGTTGCGGAGGATGTCCTGGATGTTGCCGAACATCTCGTTCATGGTGGTGGCTGCCAGATACATGGCGTGTTCCTTTCAAGTACTGAGGGGGAGCGGAGTGGCCGGCGGTCCGGGACGGCACGGCGCCGGCCTGTGGTGCGGGGGTCAGTCGTCCTTGCCGGCGCGCTTCTTGCCGCCGGCGGACTCCTTGCCCTTCTTGCTGGTGGGCTCGGTGGACGGCTCGGTCTCCGCGGTGTCGCCGGAGCCGGCGCTCTCCTCCGGAGCCGGAGTCGCCTCGCCCGCGTCGGCGGCGCCGCCCTCGGGGTCGAGGACGCCACCCCTGATGTCCTTGATGAACCAGCCCTGTTCGGTGTTGACGACCGTCATCCGGTACGCGCGCCGGACGGTGCCGCCGTCGGCGTCCGTCCAGTCGACCGTCACCCGCGCCTGTACGGCCTGGTCCGTCCTGTACGAGATCGTGTCGCCGTCGTCGGAGCCCTCGGGCGCCAGCGCCTGGACCTCGTTGACCTGCGGCTCGGCGAGCGCGCTCTGCAGGCCGGAGGTGGCGGCTGAGGTGGCGTCCGGCGTCGTGAAGCGGGTCATCGCCGTGGCGTCGGAGCGGCCCCACGCCTCGAAGTAGCCCGGCAGCACCTTCTTCTGGAGCTGCGCGGACAGGACGTCGTCCACGACCTGGTCGTCCTCGTCGACCGGCGGGGCCGAGCCGCGGGCCGGGAGGGGCATCTCGCCGACGTTGCCGGCGATCCGCATGCCCTCGCCGTGCGTGAGGTCCTTCACGTACACCGGTACGGAGAGGGTGGTGAGCCGGCCGTCGCTCAGCCGGACCTGGATGCCCAGGTAGCGGCCGTGCTCCCCGTACTCGGGCAGCTTCTCGACGGTGCCGTCCCAGTTGGCGACGACGGCCCGCTGACTGCCGTCCCCGCTCCAGCCGCAGTCGGCGTCCACTCCCGCAGAGGCGAACCGCGCCAGCGCCTTGCGCCGGTTCTCCGACGTCTGCGGCGAGTAGGTCAGGCACAGCAGGGCGTAGTGCTCGGCGAACGTGGCGGCGGTCTGCGTCGGGAACCGCGTCAGCCGGTACTTCTCGGCCTCCGCCGCGTCCAGCGCGGCCGCCTGCGGCGCGCCGGACTTGCCGATCACCAGGCCCATGACACCGCAGGAGCCGAGCGCGAGCGCACAGGTGGCGATCATCAGCGTGGCACGCAGCGCCACGTGAGTACGCCGGCCCGACGGGATACGGCCGCCGGCCTTGGGGACGTCGAACGACTTCCCGGTACCGGCCGCGCTGCCCGCCGCCGCGGTGGCGGCGCCCGGCTTGCCGCCCGGCTTCCGCTGTTCCCGGGCCGCCTTCTTGCGCTCGTACTCCGCCTTGCGCTCGGCCCTGACCCGTTCCCGCTTCTCCTTCTTGGCGTCCTTGCCGGAGCCGGCGGAGCTGCGCGGCGGGAGGGTGGGGACCGCCGCCTGGCCCGGCGGCACGGCGGCCTGCGGCGCCCTGCGCACCCAGGCCGCGGCGACCTGCGCCCGCGCGGCGTCCGAGGGCATCGGAGCCTGCTGCGGGGGCTGTCCCTGCGGCTGGTTCTGCTGATAGCCCGGGTACTGGCCGTACTGCTGTTGCTGAGGCGGCTGCTGCTGGGGCGACTGCTGCGTACCGCTCTGTTCCGCAGGATGACCGAAGGGAGCGGGGTGCCCGGAAGGCTGGCCACCGCCGACCGCGCCAGCAGGGCTGTTGTGGTCTGTCATCGAGTCGGTTTCTCCAACGCGTTCGGTCACCGGCCGCCGCATTGTTCGTGGCGGGCCCCCGTTCAGCCAGGTGCCCGTGCAGTGTGGCAAATACTTGTCGCAGCAATGCCGTTGTTTTCCTCGTCCGGCAGGCGGGAGGAAAACGCGAGGAATTGCGGTGAGGAAAACCGGAGCCGCGTCCGGCGCCACTGACACAGCCTTTCGCGACAATGCGGCGGGGCCCGTCCATCCGGCGCCCCCGATCCGACAGCCCTGGCGAAGGACGAGAGTTGAGCGAGCAGTACGCGCACCCGCAGCCGGACGATCCGCGTGCCCAGGGTTACGCGCAGCCCGCCGCCGCGCCGCAGACGCTGGCGGCGCAGCACGCCTGGGTCGCCGGCTACCAGCCCGGCAACCCGTGGCAGGCCCAGCTGTGCATGCAGACGCAGTACGGCACGGTGGCGTACCCCCTCACTCCGCACACCATGCCCGAACTCCTGGAGGCCATGGTGCTGGTGGCGCAGGAGCAGCAGGGCGTGCCCGCCGGACTCGACGCTTCCCCCGGCGCCGCCGAGCACATGGAGGCGCCGGAGGAGGAGCCCGAGGAGGCCACGGTGCACAACGGCCGGGCCGCCCGTCTCACCGGCTGGGCGCTGGTCCACGACCTGTGGGAACGGGACGACCCCAGTGCCCGCATCATCATGGGCGCGGTGGTCGTGGCGCTCCTCGTACTCGGCGTCTTCCTCGCCTGACTTCAGGAGACCTCGTGACCGCAGCAGAAGAAGCCTCCCGGGGCGAGGCGGAGTTCCTCTTTCCCGACGTCTACGCGTTCGTGTCCGACTACCTGGCCCAGGTGCTCCGCCGGCGGCTCAACGGCTCCGTCGCGACCTGGTGTCCGCGCTGGTGGGAGCACCCGGAGGCGGGTGCCCGGCTGTCGGCGGTCTGGCTGGCCTTCGAGCATCTGCGGCACGACACCGCGCTGGGCATGTCGACCTGGTGGCTCCATCACGCCGACCCCCATCTGCGCGTACTGATGGATCCGGACCTGGGGCCGTTCGCCGCCTGCTCGCCCAAGGACGGGCACACGGCCTACCCGTTCGACCCGCTGCCCGTGGATCCGCGGCCGTCCTGATTTCCACCCCCGGTTTTCCTCTTCGAGGAAATTCAAGGAAAGGAATTCCCCGAAGAGGAAAGTGCCGCGGTACTTCGGAAAACGCGGCGGCCGCACTGCTACAGCCCCGACCTATCGTGTTCCGGTCAACATTGCCCACCGCCGGACCGGCAGCAGAACACAAGGGGGACGCGGGGCCGTGGAGTCGGACGCGGAAAACAAGCGCAAGGGGCTGCTCGCCCTCGGACTGCTCGGCTTTCTCCTGGTCGTGGTGCTGGCGGTATTCACCCTCTTCGACGACGAGGACGACGCGGAGGCGGGTGGTCCGGTCACTCCGGCGCCCACGGCCTCCGGAGGCGCGGCGGCGGAAGGCACCGGCGGCTCAAGTGCGGGTGACGACGGCCCGGCCCCGATCATGTCCCGCGCCGACCTCGCCGAAGCGCACGACGTCATGGCCCGGTACATGGCCGGCATCTCGACCTACCGCCACACCTCGGCAGCCGGTACCTGGGTACCGCCCCTGCTCGAACTGACCAATCGCGACAGCGCGATGAAGCAGGAGACCAGGCTGCCGAGCGGCAAGGAGTGGGCCACCTGCAAGGCGTCGAAGTGCGTGTCCGAGGGCACCGCCGTGGTCAAGCGCGACGCCATGATCGCCGACGACCTGGCGCGCGGCAGCGGCCAGTCGGTCTCCAGCGTCGTGGAGGTGACCGCGCGGCGCACCCTCGACGGCGAGGCGAGCGAGGAGACCAACACCTGGCTGGTGACCGTGCAGGAGAGCGACGGCCAGTGGCGCGTCTCGGGATTCGACATCTTCGGCCTCGGCAACGTGGGCGCCTCCGACCAGACGGGAGAGTGAGCCGCTGATGGTGGCGCCAGCGGTTCTGGCCGCCGCCGCCAAGGCCGCGAAGGCAGCGAAGACAGCCAAGAAGATGGCTCAGCTGGCTGCCGGTGACGGGGGCGGGGGCAACAACAAGAAGAGCAGCAGCACCAAGTGGCTGCTGATCCTGGGGGGCGGCGGAAGCGCGCTGTCCGTCGCGGGCATCGGCTTCCTGATCCTGGTGCTCATCAGTTCGCTGGTGGGCGGCATGGGCGGCGGCACGGCGGGCGCGGCCTGCGCCGACTACAACGACAACGCCAACTCCGGCAGTACGGGCCCCTCGGCGGCGACCAACCCGATCATGCCGGCGGGCAAGATGTACATGCCGAGCGAGACGGCGCGCAATGAGATACCGCCCAGGATGATCCTCGCCTCGATGCGGGCCGCCGCCCGCTACAAGGGGCTCGACTGGACGCTCATCGCCGGGCAGATGTACCAGGAGACCAAGTTCGGCCAGGACAAGTCCGCGGCGCCCGGCGGCAAGAACAGCCTCGGGTACATGGGCATCCTCCAGTTCGGCAAGCCGGCCTGGCACGACTACGGCGCCGACGGCAACGGCGACGGCAAGCAGGACCTGTACAACATCGACGACGCCGCCTACGCCGCGGCCAACTACCTGCACGCGAAGCACGCCGAGACCAACGCAGCCGAGGCGCTCCGCATCTACTCCGGCTCGTCGACGAGCAACACGATCTACATGCGGGTGGTCCTCACCCAGGCGGCGCGCTACCGCGGCACCCTGACCGGCGACAAGGACCTGATCAAGCGCTGGTACGCGCACCTGAAGGAGACCATCGAGAAGAACCCGGACTTCCCCACCCTGGGCCAGCAGTCCGACATTCCCGAGCCGGTCAACAACAACGCGAACCCCGGCCGGGCGCTGAGCATCAGCGCGACGGCCGCCCGGTCCTGGTCCACCCCGCCGCTGGACGGCGACGAGGGCTCCACCGAGCAGGCGGCGTACGAGGTCTCCCCCGCGGCCGCCCCGGCCATGGTTCCGGCCGCCCACGCGCAGCCGCTCGCCAAGCCGCAGCCGTCGGCCGCGGGCAAGGACTGGCAGTGGCCCATGAAGAAGGGCACCTACCAGATCGGCACCAAGTACCACCAGCGGGGCAACATGTGGAGCCTCGGCTACCACACGGGCCTCGACCTCGTCGCGGACAGCGGTACGCCGATCTACGCACCGGCCGACGGCAAGGTCACCAAGGCCCGCAGCGGCGGCTCGTACGGCAACGAGACCAACATCGAGCACGCGGGCGGAGTGATCACTCTCTACGCGCACCAGACCCGGATCATGGTCAAGGCCGGCCAGCAGGTGCAGCGCGGGCAGCAGATCGGCACCGTCGGCGCGACCGGCAATGTCACCGGTCCCCACCTGCACTGGGAGGTCCTGAAGCCGGGCGTGGACAGCCCCTGGGTCGGCGGCCGGGACAACGGCCCCGGCATGGTCGACCCGGAGCAGTGGATGGCGGGCAAGATCACCGCCAACCCGGACTACGGCCCGGTGCCCGGCTCGGAGGACGGCCAGGAGGGCCGGGACGCGCAGTTCGCCAACTGCGCGAAGGACCACGACGGTCCGGCGGTCGCTCCCGACGGCGCGGGCGCCTCCGGCGTGCTGCCCGACTCGGACGACCCGGTGATCCGGGCGGTGCTCGGCTGGGCGCAGCGGGGCGTCGGCGTCCCGTACGTGCTGGGCGCGCCGCGTCTGCAGGGGCGGAACCCCACCAGCTTCGACTGCTCCAGCTTCGTGCAGTGGGCGTACTACCAGGCGAGCGGCGGCAAGATCGATATCACCGGCACGACCTTCTCCCAGGAGCCGTACCTCAAGAAGTACGAGATCTCCCTGAGCGAGGCGCAGCCCGGCGACCTGATCTTCTTCAACCCGAGCTCGCGCGGCTCCGAACACGTCGGCATGGTCTGGGACCCCAAGGGCCACAAGATCATTCACGCGCCGCGGCCGGGCAAGTCCGTGGAGTTCAGCAACTGGGACTACCAGGACAAGATCACGCACGTGTACCGCGTACCGATCCCCCAGGGCACCAACGCCGTCGAGGGCGACGGCCACGGGGACGCCTGAGCCGGGCACGGGAAAGCAGAGTGAAGACGGTGAAATGGCAGACACGCAGCACGGCGGTCCTCGGCGCCGCCCTGGTCATGGGGCTGGTGGCCGGGTGCGGTGGCCCGGACGCGCCGGCGACCGGTGACCGGGCCGGGAAGGAGGGCGCGCCCACCGCGCGCAAGGGCCCCGCATGGACCGGAAAGGCCATCCCCGGGCTGGCTGCCGAAGCGTCCTGGAGCCTGTCGTCCGAAGAGGCCGGCAGCTGCCCGGGCTACGCGGGGACGGTGAGCAACGGCCGGGCGGAGGACGAGCGGTGCGTCGTGGGCGACGCCTCGGCGCTGGTCGTGGAAGAGCCGCGGAAGGAAGGCGCCACCGGGACCCGGTTCACCGTCCGGCTCCGCGATCTGAAGACCGGCACCGTCCGCAAGAAGCTGACGGTGCGGGTCGCGGCGGACCCCGGCGACACCGCGGACTCCGCGGGCACGACCGCCGCGGAACACGTCCAGGTCGGCGAGTGGAAGGACGGCTCCCCCGCGCTGCTGGTGCGCAGTCGTGTGCACACCCCTGCCGACGGGCTGGAGAAGGAGCGGCTGCGGAGCGTCTTCACGATGTACGACCCGTCGGGCAGGAAGCTCGGCAGCTCCGCCTTCGACGACGACGCCTATGACGGACTGCCGGTCCGCAGGGGTTACCTGGTGGCGGACGGGGACGGGGACGGGGACGACCGGAAGTACGTGCCGATCGGCGCCGGGAAGACGGTCGGGACCGCGCTCAAGGGGGAGACCGAGCTCGGGACGAGGATCGACGCGGGCTTCGGTGTCAGCATCTCCTCGGACGTCTCCTACCAGCCGTCAGCCGAGTGGCTGGTGGCCACCGATGCCCGTACCGGCAAGAAGCTGTGGAGCACCGAGGAGCTGGAGCCGCCGGCCGCCATCCGTGAGCAGCTGGACGAGGAGACCGGGACGAGCTCCTGGATCGCTCCGCTGCAGGAGGGCAGGGCCGTACTCGGCTGGTCCGTCTACGCCGAGGAGAGCAGGGGCGGCGTCCTCACGATCATCGACGCGAAGACCGGCCGGCGGCTCACCGAAGGGCCGGCGAGCGACTACAGCACCGGCACCGACGACGATGCCGCCGCCGTCTCGCCCGACGGCAGGACCGTCGTGACCCAGTACGGCGAAGGCGCCGTGGCCTGGGACACCGGGTCGGGCAAGGAGCTGTGGCGGCAGGCCGAGGGCGAGCAGAACATCCGCCCGGTGGCGCTGCCCGGCAACGGTGTGCTCTACGCGGAGCTGGACGAGAGCGGGCCCGCCGCGCTCCGCATGCGCGACAAGAAGCTCCTGCGGACCGGGATCGAGAAGCTGCCCGAGTTCTCCCGCAACGGCTACGCCGTCGTCAATGCCGGCAACGGCTTCTTCGTCTTCGCGACCCAGCACGCAGAAAGGACCCCACGCACGTGACCGTGGAACAGCAGAAGAAGCCTCGGGCCGAGGACGACTGGACGGTGGAGATCTTCCTTCTCGTCGCGGTCGTGCTGCTGGCCGTGTGTGCCGCGTGGCTGGCGGCGATGGGCGGTGCGGCGGCCTCGGGCGGACCCGCCCCGGCGGGGAATCCGCTGACGTTCGTCGTCGCGCTCGTCAAGGGTGACTACACCTGGCCGGGCGGCGCCGCCAGCGCCATCGCCGCCGGTGAGGCGGTGCTACTGGCCCTCGCCGGGCTCGCGGTGCACCGCGTGGCGCAGAAGCGGCGCAACAGGCCCAAGGTCGACGGCGCGGCCCGGCACCTGGCCCAGCGGGAGGAGCTGGGGAAGCTCACCATGCAGGGCGCGGCGGCCACGGCCGAGCGGCTGGGGGCCCAGGTCAGCGTGCCGGGCGTGTTCATCGGCCGGTCGGTGCGCGGCAAGCAGCCGCTGTTCGGCTCGTTCGAGGACATGCATGTCGACATCTGGGGGCCGCGTACCGGTAAGACCACGCGGCGGGCCATTCCGGCGATCCTGGACGCGCCCGGCGCGGTGCTGGTGACCTCCAACAAGCGGGACATCGTGGACGCGACCCGCGGGCCGCGTGCGGCGCGCGGCCCTGTATGGGTGTTCGACCCGCAGCAGGTCGCGCAGGAGGCCCCGAGCTGGTGGTGGAACCCGCTCACCTACGTCACGGACATCGCCAAGGCCCGCAAGATGGCGGACCATTTCGCGTCCGGCTCGCGGGACGCCGAGGCGTCGACCGACGCGTTCTTCGACCCGGCGGGCCAGGATCTGCTGGCGAACCTGCTGCTGGCGGCGGCCACCGCCGGCATGCCGATCACGCAGATCTACACCTGGCTGTCCAACCCCAAGGACGACACCCCCGAGCGCATCCTGCGGGGCGCGGGCCACGTCATGCCCGCCGACGGTGTGTACGGCGTGGTCAACGCGCCCGACAAGCAGCGCAGCGGCATCTACGGCGTCGCGCAGCAGATGGCGTCCTGCCTGATCAACCCGGAGGTGAACCGCTGGGTGACGCCGTCGCCCGGGGCGCCGCTGCCCGAATTCGATCCGCACGAGTTCGTCCGGACCGGCGGGGCGCTGTACTCGCTCTCCCGCGAGGGCCGGGACTCCGCGGGCCCGCTGGTGACGGCGCTGACCGTGGCGGTCGTGGAGGCCGCCGAGGAGTACGCGACCACGCAGCGCGGCGGGCGACTGCCCGTGCCGCTGGTCGGCGTGCTCGACGAGGCCGCGAACGTCTGCCGCTGGCGGAACCTCCCCGACCTGTACTCGCACTACGGATCGCGCGGCATCATCCTGATGACGATCCTGCAGTCCTGGGCCCAGGGCATCGAGGTCTGGGGCGAGCGCGGCATGGAGAAGCTGTGGTCCGCGGCGAACGTCCGGGTCTACGGCGGCGGCGTCTCCGACACCAAGTTCCTCGGTGATCTCTCGGAGCTGGCGGGCGAGTTCGACCTCACCGACTACCAGACGACGCGCGAGTCGGAGTTCGGCGGCTGGTCGGGCCACCGTACGGTCAACGAGTCCACCCGCCGCGAGCGTGTCCTGCACGTCTCCGACCTGGGGTCCATGCCGCCGGGCCGGGCTCTGGTCCTGGCCTCCGGGACCAAGCCGGTGCTGGTCGAGACGATCCCCTGGTGGGAGGGCCCGCACGCCAAGGAGGTCAAGAGCTCGCTGGCGAAGTACGACCCGGGGGCCGCGCGCTGAGCGGGCCCGCCACAATGGGCCCATGAGTGACGTGACGCTGCTGACACTGCCCGAGGTCGAAGCGCTCGCGCGCCGGGCGCACGAGGGGCAGACCGACAAGGCGGGGCGCCCGTACGCCGAGCATCTGGCCGCCGTGGCGGCCGGCGTGCGGGCGCGCGGCGGCAGCGACGAGCAGATCGCGGCGGCCTGGCTGCACGACTCCGTGGAGGACGCCGCAGTGTCCGGTGAGTGGCTGGCGGGGGCCGCGCTCTCGCCGGCCACGAAGGACATGGTGCTGGCCGTGACGAAGCGGGCCGGGGAACCGCCGGAGGAGTACGCCGCGCGCATCCTGGCCACGCCCGGCGCGCTGCTGGTCAAGGAGGCCGACCTCGCGCACAACGCGGATCCGGACCGGCTGGCGGTCCTGGACGCGGCGACCCGGGAGCGGCTGACGGCGAAGTACGCACGGATGCGCGGGCTGCTGGGCCTCACTGGCTGAAAGCCGGTGCGCCCCGTCCAGTCCACGGACCGCCCCACATAAACATGCCCAATGCAGCTAACCTGCCGCGCATGAGCCCAACGGACGACACCCAGGCGCGCGTGATCGCTGCCCTTTCGGGGGCCGGCGTCCGCCGCATGACCACTGGACAGACCATCCTCGACGGCATCGACTGGTCCGTACGCAGCGGGGAGCACTGGGCGCTCCTCGGCGCGAACGGCGCGGGCAAGACCACGATCCTCCGCCTCGTCGGCGCGACGATGTTCCCCACCACCGGCACCGTCGAGGTGCTCGGGCACCGGCTCGGCACGGTCGACGTACGGGAGCTGCGCGCCGCGATCGGCCTGGTCTCCAGCGCGCAGAAGGTGCCGGTGGACCTGCCCGGGCACACCGTCGTCCTCACCGGCGCGACCGGCACGGTCCAGCCGCTGTGGAAGAAGTACGACGAGGCCACGCGGGAGCGCGCGCACGCCCTGCTGACCGAGCTGGACTGCAAGGAGCTGGCGGACCGGCCGTACGGGGTGTGCTCCGGCGGGCAGCGGGCCCGGCTCCTGATCGCCCGCGCGCTGATGGCCGACCCCTCGCTGCTGCTGCTCGACGAGCCGTTCAACGCGCTCGACCTGCCGTCCCGCGAGGACCTGATCGACACTATGCACGAACTGGCCCTGAACCGCCCGGAGCTGGCGACGGTCACCGTCACCCACCACCTGGAGGAGCTGTCCCCGGCCATCGGCCACGCGGTCCTGCTGCGCGACGGCCGCGTCCAGGCGAAGGGCCCGGTGGAGGACGTACTGACCGACGCAGGCATGACGGCCTGCTTCGGCCGCCCCATCGAGGTCACCCGCCACGAGGGCCGCTGGCTGGCCCGCTCGGGCCGCCGCTGACCGCGATGCGGCGCGACCGGCTCAGCGTCCGGTCGCGCCGCCCCGGGTGATCGCCTCGGTCACCTCCGCCGTGCGGGCCGCCTCCTCGGCCGCGAAGCGTTCCGCGTCCAGCTTCTCGGCGAGCTCCTCGTCCTGGGCCATGAGGAGGTCCAGGTTGGAGTCGCCGAGGTCGAAGACGCCCATGTCGAGGTACGCCTGCTGGAGGCGCTTGCCCCAGAGGCCGATGTCCTTCACGCACGGGACGATGCGGCTGAAGAGCAGCTTGCGGAAGAGGTGCAGGAATTCGGACTGCTCGGTGAACTGCTCCGCCTCGGCCTTGGGTATGCCCCAGTTCTCCAGTACTTCGAGGCCGCGCAACCGGTCGCGCATCAGGTAGCAGCCCTCGATGACGAACTCCTCGCGTTCGCGGAGCTCGGCCTCGGTGAGCTGCTTGTAGTAGTCCCGGAGGGCCATGCGGCCGAAGGCGACGTGACGGGCCTCGTCCTGCATGACGTACGCGAGTATCTGCTTCGGCAGCGGCTTGTTCGTGGTGTCGCGGATCATGCCGAAGGCGGCCAGGGCCAGGCCCTCGATGAGGACCTGCATGCCGAGGTAGGGCATGTCCCAGCGGGAGTCCTCGAGGGTGTCGTTCAGCAGTGACTGCAGGTTGTCGTTGATCGGGTAGAGCATCCCGACCTTCTCCTGGAGGAAGCGGCTGTAGATCTCGGCGTGCCGCGCCTCGTCCATGGTCTGCGTCGCGGAGTAGAACTTCGCGTCCAGGTCCGGGACGGATTCGACGATCCGCGCCGCGCAGACCATCGCGCCCTGCTCACCGTGGAGGAACTGGCTGAACTGCCAGGAGGCGTAGTGCTGCCGCAGCTCCCCGCGCTCCTTGGCCGTCATCCGGTCCCAGTATTTCGTGCCGTAAAGGGACATGGCCTCGTCGGGGGTGCCGAGCGGGTCGTGCGGATCGACCTCCAGGTCCCAGTCGATGCGCAGATCGGCGTCCCACTGCTTGTCCTTGCCCTTCTTGTACAGGGCGAGGAGGCGGTCGCGGCCGTCGTCGTACTCCCAGGTGAAGCGGGCGGCACCGGTGGCCGGCACCTGCCACAGCGGGTCGCCGGGGTCGGTCGTGTAGAGCTCGCGGGTGGACATGGGGAGCCTCCTCGGATCACCGAATGCCGCAGCGCGTGCGGTAGTTGGCAGGCTCACACGCTCCTTACCGGGGGGTCAAGAAGTCGTGTGCAGGGGATTGACGCCCTTACTGACGCGCAGTCTCATAAGACGTGACCGCCGGTAACCCCACGAGCGAGGTAGCCACAGCCATGACGACAGCTCCTGACATCAGCACGGCGGACACCGAGGCGCTGCGGGACGCACTCGGACTGCTCAAGGACCGTGAGCAGGTTGCCGAACGCCTGCTGGACTCCTCCGCCAAGCACTCCTTCGACCCGGACACCGAGCTCGACTGGGACGCGCCGATCGAGGACGGCAAGTGGTTCTGGCCTCCGGAGCTCGTCTCGCTCTACGACACGCCCCTGTGGAAGAAGATGTCGGAGGAGCAGCGGATGGACCTCGCCCGGCACGAGGCGGCGTCGCTCGCCTCGCTGGGCATCTGGTTCGAGATCATCCTCATGCAGCTCCTCGTCCGGCACATCTACGACAAGTCCGTCACCAGCGCCCACGTCCGGTACGCGCTGACCGAGATAGCCGACGAGTGCCGGCACTCCAAGATGTTCGCGCGGCTGATCCAGACGGGCGGCGCGCCCACGTACCCCGTCTCCCGCTTCAACCACAACCTCGCGCGGATCCTCAAGACCGTCTCCACCACGCCCGGTTCCTTCGCCTGCACGCTGCTGGGCGAGGAGATCCTGGACTGGATGCAGCGGCTGACCTTCCCGGACGAGCGGGTGCAGACCCTCGTACGCGGCGTCACCCGCATCCACGTCGTGGAGGAGGCCCGGCACGTCCGGTACGCCCGCGAGGAGCTGCGCCGCCAGATGGTCCGCGCGCCCCGCTGGGAGCAGGAACTAACGCGCATCTCCTCCGGCGAGGCCGCCCGCGTCTTCTCCGTGGCCTTCGTCAACCCGCAGGTGTACACGAACGTCGGCCTGGACCGCCGGGAGGCCGTCGCGCAGGTGAAGGCCAGCGGCCACCGCCGCGAGGTCATGCAGAGCGGCGCCAAGCGGCTCACCGACTTCCTGGACGAGATCGGCGTGATGCGCGGCGTGGGCCGCAAGCTCTGGAAGAGCTCCGGCCTGCTGGCGTGAGGCGGACGGCGGCGGTGGTGACGGTCGCGAAACCGGCCACCGGCCACCGACCGCCGCCCGGCGCCCGCTCAGCCGCGCAGGTGCCCCAGTACCGACCGCGCCGCTCGTTCCACGGCCGCGCGCGCCTCGTCGGTGTGGTCCAGGGTCTCGAACCCGTGATGCCCCTGCGGGATGTCGACCACCTCGACCTCGGCACCGCAGTCCGCGGCGGCGGCCAGGAACTCCTCGACCGTCGCCGCGAACTTCGGGCGTTCCTGCCCCACCCGGGTCAGCACGACCGGCAGCCGCCCCGCGCCGCGCACCGCCGTCACGGGGCGGAACCGGGACTCGACCGGACCCCAGCTCGGCGGCGGTGCGAGAACCGGGTAGCTGGCCGCCACGCACCGCAGCCACGGCGGCGGCGCCGCGAGCCAGTCCGCCAGCAGCAGCCCGCCCGCGGAGAAGTGCCACAGCGCGATGCGGTCCTCATCGACACGGGGGTCGGCCCGTACCAGGTCGATCGCCTCGGCGAGGTCCTCGGCGGCACGCGGGTAGTCGGTGAGGGCGTGCAGCCGGTGGTCGAGCGTGACGCCGATCGCGCCCAGGCCCGCCGCGTACCGCCCGTAGCCCACGAGGGTCGGCCAGTCGCGCGGTGTCGGGGCGACGCCGGGAGGCACCGGGCCGCCGTGCACGAACACCACCGCGGGGCGCGGGCGGTCCACCTCCGCCGGGTCGGCGGGCACGTCGTCCGGCAGGTGGAGGTCGACCCGCCCGATGCGTTCGCGGCGCCGCTCCGGTACGTCCAGCAGGAACGGCCGCAGATGGGCGGGCTTCTCCCGCAACGTCGCGGGCAGCCGGTATCCCTCACCCGCCGCGGCCTTCAGCAGCACCCCGGCCAGCTCGTCGGGCGCGGAGAGCATCGGCCAGTGCCCGGTGTCCAGTTCGAAGAAGGTCACCCGGGGGTCGACGAGCGCCTGGAGGCGGGGATCCCCGAACCCGACCATCATCTCGGCCGCCGCGATGCTCGCCCCGTTGGCGGTGCAGAAGACGCCGGTCACCGGCAGCGCGGCGGCCGCTTCCGGAAGGCGGAGCGGCTGGGTGAGGGTGCCCCGCGGCTGGGGTGCGGCGAGGCGCGTCAGCCGCGCCAGATCGGCTGCGGAGAGACCGGCGGTGCTGCCCCAGCGCTGCCACTCGCCGGCCGCCGGCGGGGGCAGCCGCCAGACGTCGGCCGGACGGTCGCCCTCGCCCTCACCCTCGCCCAGCAGCCGGTCACGGACCACCGGATCGGGCACCAACCGGAGCGCCGGATCGCCGTCCTGGGGCATCCCCGCGTCCAGGTACACGACCCGGGCGACCCGCTCCGGGCGCCGGCCGGCCGCGCCGAGCACCGGGTGGATGCCGTAGCAGTGGCCGACGAGCACGGCCTCCGGCTCGTCCATGTGGTCCAGCAGCTGGACCACATCCTCGACATGGGTCTCCAGGTCCGTGCCGGGGCCCGCCAGATGGCGGCGATCCCCCATGCCGGTGAGCGTCGCCGGATGCACCTCGGCGCCCGACTCCCGCAGCCGGGCGGCCACCTCCCACCACACCCAGCCGCCGGTGTAACTGCCCGACACCAGGACGAATGCCGTCATGAATCTCTCCTCGCGCGCCTCGGTCCCCCGCGCCCGGCCCCGTCGGCCGGCCGCGCTCGCCGGTACCGTAGGAGCTCCCCCTGAGGGAGGTTCAAGCAGTGCTGTCCGACGGCATGTGGAGCATCGGTGAGCTGGCCGAACAGGCGGGCGTCACCGTCAAGACCGTGCGCTTCTACTCGGACCGCGGCCTGCTGCCCGAGGCCGCGCGCAGCGCCGGGGGCCACCGGCGGTACGGGCCCGAGGCCCTCGACCGGCTCCGCCTGATCCGCTCGCTGCGCACCCTGGACCTGCCCGTCCCGGACGTGGGACGGGTGCTGGAGCGGGAGGACGCGCTGGGGGACGTACTGGAGGACGTCGTCGCCGGGCAGTTGCGGGAGCTCGGCCCGCGGCTGGCCGCCCTGCGCTGGCGGGAGGCCGCCCTCCACCTCCTCCGGGACTGCGCCCCCGAAGAACGGCCCGAGCGGCTGCGCCTCCTCGGTTCCGTGACCGCCCCGCCGAGCACGGCGGTGCCGGCCCGCTTCTGGCGGTCCTGGCTGCCCGCACGGCTCCCGGCCCGGCTGGCCTCCGCGATCGTCGACGAGTCCGTTCCGCAGCCGCCCGCGGACCCGACCCCCGCCCAGGTACTGGCCTTCGCCCGGCTGCACGCCCTCGTCACCGCCATCCCCCGCCCCGACGCCGACTACTGCCAGCCCGCGGCGCACCGGCCGGAGCTGGGCTACCACCTGGGCGTGCTCTACGACGGCCTCACCGAGGCCGCCGCGCTCGCCGCGTCGGCGCTGCGGGCGCGGCGCGCACCGCACGAGGGCGAGGCGCTCGACTGTTTCGTCGCCGCCCATGCCCGCGCCCGCGGGCTGCGCGACACCCCCGCCTTCCGCCACCGGCTCGGCCACCAGCTCGCCGCCGACCCGTACATCGCGCGCTACTGGCAGCTGCACGCCGAGGTGTCCGGCCCCGAACCCACCCTCGGCGCCGTCCACGACTGGCTCCGCGCCGCGCTGGACACCCAGGCGGCCCGGACCGAAGGGCAGTTACGCTGCTGTCCATGAACGGCAGCGGCACCGCCCCAGCAGTCCCCCGCCCCGCGTACCGGCGGCTGAGCGTGGCGGAGCGGCGCGCCCAGCTGCTGGCGGCGGCCCTCGGCCTCTTCGCCCAACGGGCGCCGGAGGACGTGTCGTTGGACGACGTGGCGAACGCGGCCCAGGTCTCCCGGCCGCTGGTCTACCGGTACTTCCCCGGCGGCAAGCAGCAGTTGTACGAAGCCGCGCTGCGCAGCGCGGCCGACAACCTCGAAGGCTGCTTCGCCGAGGCGGAGACCGGCCCGCTCACGCTGCGGCTGGCCCGCGCACTGGACCGCTACCTCGCCTTCGTCGACCAGCACGACACCGGATTCAGCGCGCTGCTGCAGGGCGGCAGCGTCGTGGAGACGGCCCGCACCAGCGCCATCGTCGATGAGGTGCGGCGCACCGCCGCCGAGCAGATCCTGCGCCACCTGGGCGCGCCGGAGCCCGGCCCGCGGCTGCGGATGATGGTCCGTACGTGGATCACCGCCGTCGAGGCGGCCTCGCTGATCTGGGTCGACGAGGAGAAGCAGGTACCGCTGGACGAGCTGCGCGACTGGCTCGTCGACCACTTCGTCGCGCTGTTCGTCGCGACCTCGGCGACGGACGAGGAGACCGCGCGGGCCGCGGCCGCCGCGCTGGCCACGGAGACCGCCGACGGGCCGGTCGGCCTCCTCGCGCGGCGGCTGGTCCCGGCCCTGTCGGGCGCCGCCCACCTGCTCTGATCCCGCCCGGCCGGCCGTGATGTGACACTGGCCGCGTGAGAAGCGAGAACACGCCCTTCGTCGGCGGCCCGCTGGACGGGCGGGTGCTCCCCGTCCTGGTCGGCGCGACCGGCCGGCCGCCCGCCCGGTACGAGATCCCCGTCCCCGGGGAGGCCGGCGCGCCGGAGACGGTGCACGTCTACCGGCGCGAGCCCGGCCCGGCCGGCCGGCTGGGGCTGCCGCGCGGCTGGGTGTACGCCTACGACGCGGAAGCCGCGGAAGCACAGCCCGGCGCGGGGCGGCCCAAATGGCCGTGGAAACGCGCGCATTGACGGAACTCCTGCCGCCCGCCGGTCGTTTTTCCCTTACGTCGGCGGCCCGCACGACGGCCGCCGATCGGGTGATGCCCGTCCCCCGGTTCGCCCGCTCCCCCGGCGGGAAGGCGTGACCCATGGAACTATCCGAACCATCCGAACCAGTCGGATGGTCGGACCAGAGCGGAGGTGGCGCGGTGCGGGGACGGTTCCGGCGGTCGATGGGTTCGGTGGCGTTGCTGGGCGCCGTCGCCGTGGCACTACCCGCGACACCTGTGTACGCGATGGCCGGGCCCGCCGCGCCGCCCGACATCCCCGTGAGCGAGCTGCTGACCCGGCTGCAGAAGCTCTACCAGCAGACGGAGGCGGCCACCGAGGCGTACAACGCCACGGAGGAGGACCTCAAGGCGCAGGCCAAGCTGTCGAAGAAGCTCGACGGACGGCTGCGGGTGGCGCGCTCGGACCTGGCGCAGGGGCGTGCGGACGCCGGCCGGCTGGCCCGCCAGCAGTACACGGGCTCCGGGCCCGGCGGCCTCTCGCCGTACGTGCAGTTCCTGCTCTCCAAGGACCCCGAGCAGGCCCTGGACCGCGGCCATCTGCTCGAGGAGGCGGCCGGCCACCAGGCGGACACGGTCACCCGGCTCGCCGGCAGCGCCGCGAAGGCGGACAAGCTGGCGACCGACGCCAAGAAGGCGCTGGAGAAGAAGAAGTCCCTGGCCGACCGGCGGAAGAAGCAGAAGGCGACGGTCGAGGAGCGGCTGCGGGAGGTCGAGGCGATGCTCTCCTCGCTCTCGCCGGAGCAGCTCGCGGAGCTGAGCCGGCTGGAGCGGGCCGGCATGGAGGACGCGCAGCAGGCGTTCCTCGGCTCCGGCAAGCTCGGCGGCCCGCAGGCCCCGTCCAAGGGCGGACAGCGGGCGATGGCGTACGCGCTGACGCAGGTCGGCAAGCCGTATGTGTGGGGCGCCGAGGGCCCGGACTCCTTCGACTGCTCGGGGCTCACCTCACAGGCGTGGGCCAAGGCCGGCAAGCCGATCCCGCGGACGAGCCAGGAGCAGTGGAAGCAGCTGCCGCGCGTCAGCCTGCGCGAGCTGCGCCCCGGCGATCTGGTGATCTACTTCCCCGGCGCGACGCATGTGGCGATGTACCTCGGGGACGGCATGGTCGTGCAGGCCCCGCGCCCCGGCGCCAAGGTCAAGATCTCCCCGATCGCCGCCAACCCGCTGCTGGGCGCCGTCCGCCCGGACGAGGGCGCGGCAGGGCTCAAGAACTACACCCCGCCGGAGCTGCCGGAGGGCGCCACGGACGGGGACGACACGGGCTACGGCGACGCGACGGCGCCCGGGAACTGAGCACCCGCGGCACAGTCCCGCGCACGGCGGCGGGGCGGCTCCCCCCGAGGGAACCGCCCCGCCGTGCCGTGCGGAAACGCGCCGTGTGGACGTGCGCCCGGCGGACGTGCGCCATCAGCCGGTCAGCGACGCCAGGTACGCGTTCGTCTTCTCCGGCTCGTAGAAGAAGTTCTCGAAGTCGGACGGGTCGTTGAAGCCATTGGCGAAACGATCGGCCGCGGGCTGCAGCTGACCGGCCGCGCCGATCAGGTTCAGGACGTGCTCCGGCGGCGGCGCCAGCATCGCGTTCGTCCACTTGGTGACGTGCTGGGCGGTGGCCCAGTAGCGGTCGAACGTGGCCTGCATGAAGTCCGCGTCGAACGGCTTGTCACCGTGCTCGATGATCGAGTCCAGGTACGCCTTGGCGCACTTGGAAGCGGAGTTCGAGCCCTGGCCGGTGATCGGGTCGTTGGCCACGACGACGTCGGCGACGCCGAGCACCAGACCGCCCGAGGGCAGCTTGCCTATGGGGTTGCGCACGGTCGGCGCGTACCGGCCGGCGAGCGTGCCGTTGGCGTCGGTCAGCTCGACGTTGGTGCAGCGCGCGTACTCCCAGGGCAGGAACTTCTCCAGCAGCTCCAGCGTCAGCGCCAGGTGCTCGTTGGGGTCCTTGACGCCCTGGAAGGCGTCCAGCGGGCCGCCGGGGATGCCCTCCCAGAAGAGGATGTCGGCGCGGCCCGAGAGGGTGTAGGTCGGCATGACGAAGAGCTCGCCGACGCCGGGGACGAGGTTGCAGCGGACCGCGTCGAACTCGGGGTGCTCCGGGCGGGGGCCCATGCCGTGCACATACGCGACGGCCAGCGCGCGCTGCGGGGTGTCGTACGGGGAACGCGTGCCGTCCCGGCCGAACATGGACACCAGCTCGCCCTTGCCCGCCGAGACCAGCGTCAGGTCGTAGCGGGAGGCGAAGAAGTCGAGGTCGGAGACGGCGGCACCGTGGATGACGAGCTGGCCGCCGCGCTGCGCGAAGGTCTCCATCCAGCCGGCCATCTTCACGCGCTGGTCGACGGACTGGGCGTAGGCGTCCAGCTTGCCGACCCAGTCGATGGCGCGCTGGGAGCCCTCGGGCGACTCGAAGCTGCCCGGTGCCGCCACGGAGACGCCCAGGCCCTCGATGCGCGGCGCCTGGCTCTCCCAGAAGTTGATCTGGAGGTCGCGCTCGTACTGGAGGGCGGTGTGGAACATGCACTGCGTCGACATGACCCGGCCGGAACGGATTTCGTCGGCGGTGCGGTTGGACATGAGGGTGACCTCATAGCCCTGGGACTGGAGACCCAGAGCGAGCTGGAGACCGGACTGGCCGGCTCCGACGATGAGTATCTTCCGCATGGTGGTGCTCTTCTCTGCTGGGGTCCGCGAGCGGTGCGGACCTATTCGGGGGTCATCTGCAGGGCGTGCCCGACGAGGGTGAGCAAGGACTCCACAACCGTGATCCGCTGGCGTGCATCCATGATCACCACGGGTACGCCATGCGGAACGGAAAGGGCCTCGCGCACATCCTCGGCCGCGTATTCGGCGGTCCCCTCGAAGTGGTTGACGGCGACGACGTACGGAAGGCCGCAGCTCTCGAAGTAGTCGAGAGCGGGGAAGCAGTCCTCGAGACGCCGCGTGTCCGCCATCACTATCGCGCCGATGGCACCCCGGACCAGGTCGTCCCACATGAACCAGAACCGCTGCTGACCCGGGGTACCGAAGAGGTACAGGACGAGGTCCTGGTCGAGCGTGATGCGGCCGAAGTCCATCGCGACCGTGGTCGTGGTCTTCTCCGGGGTGGCCGTCAGATCGTCGGTGTCCTCGCTGGCCTGCGTCATCACCGCTTCGGTCTGCAGCGGCGTGATCTCGGAGACCGACCCGACGAAGGTCGTCTTGCCGACGCCGAACCCGCCCGCCACCACGATCTTGGTGGCGATGGGGGCCTGCGTGCGGTCCGTCTGCCAGCTCTGCAGCCCTTCGTCGGCGGCAGGCGTCCCGGCGCTCGCCGTCATCGTCTCAGAGCCTGCGAAGTCCACTCAGCACCCTCTCAAGCAGCGCGCGGTCGGGCTGGCCGGTACCGTGCCCGGAGCCGTAGACGCGGATCTTTCCCTGGTCGGCGAGGTCGCTGAGCAGGACGCGGACCACGCCCAGCGGCATTTTGAGCAGCGCGGAGATCTCCGCGACGGACCGCATCCGGCGGCACAGCTCGACGATGGCGCGCATCTCGGGCATGACCCGGTCGGCCCAGTTGCCGGAGGTCAGCTCGCGGCGCTCCTCCGGCGCCTCCAGCGCGGCCACGAACGTTTCGACCAACAGGACGTGGCCGAAGCGGGTGCGGCCGCCGGTGAGCGAATACGGCCGCACGCGGGCGGGTTTCCGGTCCCCGCCTCGCGTGGGGAGTTTGGGTGCGGTACTCACTGGGCGCTCTCCATCGACTTGCGCAGTTCGCTGCGGAGTTCGGGGGTGAGGACATGGCCGGCCCGGCCGACGAAGAGCGCCATGTGGTAGGCGATGACGCTCATGTCGCAGTCGGGGGTGGCGTGCACGCCGAGCAGCGAACCGTCACTGATGTAACTGACGAACAGACTGCCCTCGTCCATGGCGATCATCGTCTGCTTGACCGTGCCGCCGTCCATCAGCTTCGCCGCGCCGTTGGTGAGGCTGCCGACGCCGGACACGATCGTGGCCAGGTCGGCGCTGGAACCCCGCGGACCGCGGTGTCCCGCGGCCTCAGCGGTCCCTTCCGCCAGCAGCGGGTCGGAAGCCAGCAGCAGCAGCCCGTCCGACGACACCACGGCCACCGAACGGATGCCCGGCACCTCGTCGACCAGATTGGACAACAGCCACTGCAGATTCCGTGCCTGATGACTCAGTCCGTAAGCAGTGGGCGCTTGCGCCTTCAATCGCGTGCCTCCTCGACAACGTGACTCTCTCCCGGGGCCCCCGCTCCGTCGGTGTCCGTTCGTGGGGCGGTCTGTTCGGCCGTGCGCTCAGCGATCTCGGCCTCCACATCCCGGCGGCCTTCCCGCGCGCCCTGCTGGAAGCCGCCCAGCCGGCGCCGCAGCGCCTCGGCGTTCACCCCACCGCCCTGCCGCGGCGCGCTCGGCGGCCGCTGCGACACGACGCGGGGCGTGCGCTTGGGCAGCCCCATGTCGGTGAGCCGCCGGACCGGCGGCTCCTCCTCGGTGTCCTCCGCCCGGCTGTGCTCGGCGCTGCCGCCGTCGGCCGGGGCCGGCGCCGCCGGGGCTTCGTCGGCGACGTACGGCGACCGGCCGACCGGTACGGCACCGGTCTCGGGGCCGCCGTCGGGGTCACCGGAGAAGTCCGGCACGCCGGTGCTCGGCGCGGCGGTGTGCGGCGCGGCCGGAGCCGTCCCGATGCCGGCCGCGTCGATCGTCCGCTCCGCGGCCTCGATCAGCGGGTCCGTGAACGGGCCCGTGAGGGAGTCCGGCAGGGGGTCCGTGAGGGGGTCGTGCAGCGGGTCCGTGAGGGGAT
>NZ_NHSG01000215.1:0-2701 GCF_020024005.1 Streptomyces purpurogeneiscleroticus | reverse complement strand
GTGGTAGTGGTGCGCGGTGCGCCGGCCGGGGCCGACGTACGGCGGGTGGCGCGGCGGCGCGGACGCGCCGGGGCGGCCTCGTCACCGGTCACGACCGTGCCGGCAGCGGGCTCCTGGGGAGCGGCGTCGCCGGGCGCGTCGGCCGGCTCTGCGGTCGTCACCTCGGGGGCTGCGGCGCCGCCCACCGGCGGCCCCGCGGGCCGGGACGCCGCACGGCGCCTGCGGCGCGGCGGCAGGGTGTCACTCGGTGTGCTGTTCTCGGAGCGGCTGTTCGCCGGCTCCGCGGATTCCGTGGGCTCAATGGGTTCGAGCATGCGGGCGGTTCTCCCGTCACGCTCCCGGGCGCCGCGTCCGGTTCCGGCCGCGGCCCGCGTCCAGCGCGGTGCCGCGGTCCGGGGCGCGGGCGCCACACGGGAGCTTTAGTCTCGCTCGCCGGGCCCTTGTGTCCGGGACCGGCGAAAGTCTCCTGGTCAGTTCGTTCGCCGGACCGGGGTGGCTCCCTGGCTGATCGGCGACGCGACGACGGCTCCTACGCTGCGCCGTCCGCCGCTCCACCGCCTGCGGGCGGTGCCTGCGTCGCGGCGGTCAGCCCGGCGGCCGTGGGTGGGGCGGCCGTGGCTGCTGCGTCGCGGTCGGGCGCGAGCGGGTCGGTCACCGCGCCGGTCTCCTCATCGAGCAGCCCCTGCGCCAGCCTGGTCACCGCTGCGGGGACCGGCGGCGCCAGGTCGGCCGTAGCTCGGAGGCCGGACAGGACGTCGTCGGGTCGTACGGCAGGTGTCAGATGCCGAACAACCAGCCGCAGTATCGCACAGGCACCAGCTCCGGGCCTATCGGCCTCGCACGCACCCGCCTGCAGATCCGCGACCGCCGCACGCGCGTCGAAGGTACGGATGCCCTTCTTCGTCGCGCGCTCGACCGGCACTTCTTCCGCCGCGAGGAACGCCGCGACGGCCCGCTCCGCGTCCGCGACGGCCACGCCGTCCAGGCGCAGCTCCCACACCGATGCCTGCAGCCGGTCGGCGAGCCCGGAGGTGTGCGCCTCCACGGCGTCGGTCACATCGAGGCCGTCCGGCAGCGACTCGTCCAGCAGCGCGCGCAGCGCCGCCGGGTCCCGTCGCTCGGTGAGGGCGATCTCCAGGTACTCGGCCTCGCTGCCGGTGCCCGTGGGCGCGGCATTGGCGTACGACACCTTGGGGTGCGGGGTGAATCCCGCGGAGTACGCCATGGGCACCTCGGCACGGCGCAGCGCCCGCTCGAAAGCGCGCTGGAAGTCACGGTGGCTGGTGAACCGGAGGCGGCCGCGCTTGGTGTAGCGCAGTCGGATGCGCTGCACCGCCGGTGCGGGCGGCGGGCCTTCGGGCTGTCGCTTGCCCAGTGTCGTCAGTCCTTCGTGAGTGGGGTCGTACTGCTACCTAGAGTACGTGCCTGCCGGGCCGCCGGTTCCCGCCGGGGTGCGCTCCGTCACCCGAAGAGCGCGAGCCGCACCTCCCGGGCGGCGGTGCGCGCGGCGGACAGCGCGGCCCGCACCGGCCGCCGGAGCACGGCGCGGATCGCATGCCCCACCGGGGTGAGGATCCAGCGGTACACCCAGCGCAGCGGCGCGACGATCAGCCACCGCCACAGGGCGGCGATGCCCCGGCCGACCGCCCGGGAAACGTACCCGGCGATCCGCCACGCCCACGCGACGGCCGCGCCGACCGCCCGCAGAACGGGCCACAGCACGTACTCCCACACGGCCACGGCCGGCACCACGAGCAGATAGCGGGCGAGCCAGGCCAGCGCGTGCCCGATGGGCGTCAGCACCCACCGGTAGCACCACCGGACCGGCACCAGCAGCAGGTAGTACGCCAGCCAGGCCAGCGCCCGCCCGATCGGCGTGAGGATCCACCGGTAGAGCCAGACCGCCGGCACCACGACCAGATACGTGATCAGGAAGACCAGCGGCACCACGATCAGGTACTGGACCAGCCGGCCGATCGCCCACCCCACCGGGGCGAGGATCCACCGGTACACCCAACGCCCCACCGGGGCCAGCACATGACGCCCGATCCAGCACAACGCGTCCCACAACAGCCTCAACGGAACAACAACGATCAACACCGGAATCTTGATCACCTGGGCGAGGCAACATCCACCGCCCGGCTCCCGCTCCCGCGCATCCCGTGCCTTGTGAATGCCGTCGTACGCCATGCCCTGCTTCCCCCGGTGCCGCCATGTCCTGCTTATGGCCTGTCGCTCACGTGCTCCGCCCGCGTCGGCACCCAGTAGCGCAGCTTTCCGCCGCGCTCGTCCTCGAAGATCCCGCCGCAGGTCTCGATGACCCTACGTGACGCGATGTTGGTGGTGTCACACGTGACCAGCGCGGACCTGATGCCGAGCGCGTGGGCCAGCGGGAGGGCCGCACGCAGCATGGCGGTGGCGTGGCCGCGGCGGCGGGCGGTGGGCCGCACGTCGTAGCCGATGTGCCCGCCGAGCTCCAGCAGGAAGTCGTTCAGTTCATGGCGCAGACCGAGGCGGCCGAGGTAGGTGTCGCCGTCGACGTACCAGAGGTTGGTGCACGGCACGTAGCCCATGGGCCGCACGACCTCTTCGCGGGTCATCGAGCGCAGCCAGTCGGTGTACCGGGAGAAGACGACCGGGTCGTCCCACTCCCCCGCGAACTCACGGATCTCCCGCCCGACGGCCGAGTCGTCCCCCTCCT
>NZ_NHSG01000214.1:0-24447 GCF_020024005.1 Streptomyces purpurogeneiscleroticus | reverse complement strand
GGCAGGGGCCGTTGCGCCACGCTCGGCGGGCGTCCGCAGGTACAGGGCCAGTACCCCGCTCAGCGCGTACAGCCCGGCGAAGATCCAGATGACGCCCTGCACGCCGAGCGGCCCGAGGAAGACCGCGACGAGGGCGGGGCCGACGAACGTACTGGCACCGGCGCCCAGGTTCAGCGCCGCCATCGCCTGGCCCTTGTGCGCGGGGGCGAGCGAGGGCATCAGCGCGGAGAGCGGCACGTAACCGGCCAGCGTGGCGCCGAACAGGCCCGCCACCAGCAGGCACAGCGCGTACTGCCCGCCGAGCAGCGTCGGCACGTAGTACAGCAGCAGCGAGGTGACCGTACAGCCGGCGCCGCCGCACCAGGCGACCGTGCGCCGCCAGCCGATCCGGTCCCCGAGCACACCGAAGACCAGGTTGAAGACGATGTTGACCGCGAACATCACGGACAGCAGGCGCAGCCACTGCGACAGGCTCAGTCCGACGGTCTGCGTGAAGAACGCCGGCAGGCACACCAGGAAGCCGAACTCCGGCACCGTATTGATCATGCGGACCACGGCACCGGCACCGATCCGCGGATTGCGCCCGAGCAGCGCCAGACTCCCGAAGAGCGTGGCCAGCGGGCGTTCACCGGCCGGGGCCAGCCGCGCGAAGCCGGTCCGCTCGCGGACGAGCAGCAGCGCGATCAGCCCGCCGAGGACGACCAGGCCGAGCGAGAACCACAGCGTGCCGTAGGCGCCGATCTGCGGGATGAGGAAGCTCGCGGTGAGCGAGCCCAGCGTCGGCAGCCCGCCGGTGAAGGCGAACCAGAACCACCCGACGGCCGTGCCGAGCCGCTTCTCCGGTGCCGTCGCCGCGATCCACACCAGGAAGCCGAACGCGAAGAGCGGATAGCCGATGCCGCGCAGGCCGTAGCTGAGGAGCAGCAGCGGATAGTTCATCGAGGGCACCGCGATCGCCAGCATGAGCACCTGGAACCCGACCCAGGCACCGAACCCCGCCATCATCACCCGGCGCGGACCCCACAGGTCCGACAGCGCGCCGGAGAGCCACGCGGCGACGGACGCGGTGACGCCGTAGACGGTGAACAGCATCGCCACCCGCTGCGCGGACAGGCCCTCCTGCACCAGATACGGCGAGAGATACCCGGACTCGACGCCGTCACCGATCATGAACACGAGGACACCGACGAATCCCCAGGTGAGCCCGCGGGGAATGCCGAGCCGGTCGGTCCACGCCGGCCGTGCTGCGCGCGGCGGCCCGGTCGGCCCGGGAGGAGTACTGGCCACGAGGCACCTCTTCCAGTGATACGGGCGGCCGCGCCCCTGACCGGCGCGGCCGGGCCCCTTGTGGAACCGATGCAACGCGGGCCGCGCCGAGCCGGTCAACGCCCGCCGGATCACCTCTCGCGGGCCGGCCGGGCCGCCGCGTGAAAACCGCCGGCGGCGGACCCCCGTACCCCGGGCTTAACATGGCGGCAACGCGGCGTGAGCTCGGCATTTCCGCGCTGACCTGGGACGCCGAAGGGGTCCCGCCGTGTGAGATCCGCGTGAAGTTAACGAGAGGTTCCCGCAGTGACCGAGGACGACGGCGGCCCGCCGGGCGGCAGCGCGAGACGGGAGGACATCCAGAACGCACGGCGGCAGCGCATCCGCGAACAGGTCGCCGCCGAGGGATTCGTCCGCACCGCCGCGCTAGCCGAGGAGTACGCGGTCAGCATCATGACCATCCACCGCGACCTGGACGTCCTCCAGGCCCAGGGCTGGCTGCGCAAGGTGCGGGGCGGCGCCTCCTCCCTCCCCTCACTGCTCTTCCACGGCGACCTCAGCGAACGCATGGCCGCCATGAACGCGACGAAGCGCCGGCTCGCCCGCGCCGCGCTCCGGCTGCTCACCCCCGGCCAGACCGTCATGATCGACGAGTCCACCACCTGCCTCGCGCTGGCCCAGCACCTCACCGAACGCGGACCGCTCACCGTCATCAGCAACTTCCTGCCGGTCATCAAGCTGCTGGCGGGCGAGCCCGGCATCACCCTGCTCGCCCTCGGGGGCTCGTACTACCCGGCGTACGACGCGTTCCTCGGCCCGCACACCGCCGACTCGGTCCGCTCCTTCCGCGCGGACATCCTGTTCATGTCCACCACGGCCGTCACCGGCGACACCTGCTACCACCAGTCGCAGGAGACGGTGCAGGTCAAACGGGCGCTGATGGACCGGGCCGCGCGCCGCGTACTGCTGGTGGACCACACCAAGTTCGCCCGCAGGGGCGTCTACGCGCTGGCCCCGCTCACCGACTTCGACACCGTCCTCGTCGACGACGCGCTGCCCGTCGCCGAACTGCGCCGCCTCCGGGACCTCGGAGTGTCCGTGATCACGGTCGGCGGCGGCGCCTGAGCCACAGGCTCTAGCACGCGGGATGGCGACGGCGGCGCACTTCCCGTAATCGCGCCCGGCAGGCGGGCACCGCCCGCCACCATGCCCGGCGTGGACACCGTACGCGTCGGGCTCCGCGTCGAAGGGACCGTGCAGGGGGTCGGGTTCCGGCCCTTCGTGCACGCGACGGCCGCCCGGCTCGCGCTGAGCGGCATGGTCGCCAACGACCCCGCCGGAGTACTCATCGAGGTCGAGGGCCCGGCGGACGCCGTGGCGCGCTTCCGGGAGTTACTGGAGAGCCGGCCGCCGCCGCTGGCCGTCATCGAGCGGATCACCGCGCGGCCGCTGCCGCCGGCCGGTGGAGCGGACCCCCGCTTCGTCATCGCGGCCAGCCACCGCGCGGCCGGCGCTGCGGAGCACACGCCCCGCACCCCGATCGCCCCCGACATCGCCACCTGCGCCGACTGCCTGCGCGAACTCCGCGACCCGGCCGACCGGCGGCACCGCTACCCGTTCCTCAACTGCACCAACTGCGGCCCGCGGTACACCATCACCCGCGACCTGCCCTACGACCGGGCCCGCACGACGATGGCGGGCTTCCCGATGTGTGCCGCGTGCGCCGCCGAGTACGAGGACCCCACCGACCGGCGCTTCCACGCCCAGCCGCTGTGCTGCCCCGCCTGCGGACCGACGCTCCGGCTGGTCGACGCGGCCGGTACGCCGGTGCCGGGCGAGCCGGTCGCGGCGGCGGCCGGGCTGCTGCGTGCCGGGCGCATCCTCGCCATCAAGGGACTGGGCGGCTACCACCTCGCCGTGGCCGCCGGGTGCGAGCCGGCCGCCGCCGCGCTGCGGGCTCGCAAACACCGTGCGGACAAGCCGTTCGCGGTGCTCGTACCCGACCTGGCGACGGCCGAGCGGCTGTGCGAACTGGACGAAACAGCGAGGGAGTTGCTCACCGGACCGCACTGCCCCATCGTGCTCGCCGCGCGCCGGCCGCCCGCAGACCGACCACCGACGATCGCGGCCTCCGTCGCCCCCGGCTGCCGCGAACTCGGACTGCTGCTGCCCTACACCCCGCTGCACCACCTCCTCGCCGCGGAACTCGGCAGCCCCGCCGTCCTCACCAGCGGCAACCTCGCGGACGAACCCCTCGCCTTCCGCGACGACGACGCCTTCGCGCGGCTCGGCACCCTCGCCGACGCCTTCCTCACCCACGACCGGCCCATCCACCGGCGCGCCGACGACTCCGTGATCCGGGTCCGCTCGGGCCGTACCGTCCCGGTGCGGCGGGCGCGCGGCTGCGCCCCGGCGCCGCTGCCGCTGCCCGTGCCCGCCGCCCGCCCGGTACTGGCCTGCGGCGCGGAGCTGAAAAGCACCTTCTGCCTGGCCCGGGGCCGACGCGCGGTCCTCTCCCCGCACCTCGGCGACCTGGAGAACTACGAGACGCTGACCGCGTACACGGACGGCATCGCCGACTTCGCGCGGCTGTACGCCCTCGAACCCGCGCTGATCGCCCACGACCTGCACCCCGAATACCTCTCCACCAAGTACGCGCACGACCGAGCCGACGCCACGGACGCGCGCCTCGTCGGCGTCCAGCACCACCACGCGCACCTCGGCGCCTGCCTGACGGAACATCAGGCACGTGGCCCGGTCATCGGAGTGGCCTTCGACGGGCTGGGGTGGGGCACCGACGGCACACTGTGGGGCGGCGAGTTCCTCCTCGCCGATCTGTGCGGCTTCCGCCGCGCGGCACACCTCGTGCCGGTGCCGCTCCCCGGAGGCGCGGCGGCGGTCAGGGAGCCGTGGCGGATGGCCGCCGCATACCTGGACGCGACCGGCGGCGACGGTCTCGCCGTCCGCCGACGGCACGGTGAACGCTGGGACCACGTACGGGCGCTGGCCGCCGCCGGCGTCAACTCCCCGCTCACCTCCAGCGCCGGCCGGCTCTTCGACGCCGTCGCCGCCATCCTCTCCCTCCGCGACACCGTGCGCTACGAAGGGCAGGCGGCGATCGAGCTGGAGCGGTGCGCCGACCCGGCCGTCCGCGACGGCTATCCCGTACGCCTCGACTGTCCTGTACGGGGCGACGACGCCTACCGGGTGCACGGCGCGGACCTGGTGCGCGCCGCGGCCGACGACGTACGTGCGGGCACGCCTCCCGCAACCGTCGCGGCCCGGTTCCACAACGGCGTCGCGCGCCTGATCGCGGACGTCTGCGGACGGCTGCGCGAAACCACCGCGCTCACCACCGTCGCGCTCTCCGGCGGCGTCTTCCAGAACGGCCTCCTGCTGGACCGGACCGTCCCGGCCCTGGAACGCGCCGGCTTCCGCGTCCTCACCCACCGCCGCGTGCCGTGCAACGACGGCGGCATCAGCCTCGGCCAGGCGGCCGTCGCGGCGGCCCGGGACGACGCAGCGGAGTGGGGGTGAGCACGCCGTCCTCAGCAGATCCGCGGCAGCGGGTCACCGATCAGTACATCCAGGATGCGGGTGCCGCCGAACTCCGTCCTCACCAGGACCAGTGCGGCCGGCTCGGCCACCACCCGGCCGACGACCGCCGCGCGCTCGCCCGGCGGCCGCAACCGCAGCGCCGCCACAGCCGACTCGGCGCACGCCCCGTCCACCACCACGACCATCCGCCCCTCGCAGGCGATATAGAGCGGATCAATCCCCAACAGCTCTGCCGCGCCGCGTACTTCGTCCCGGACCGGTACGGCGGACTCGTCGAGCACCACCGCGACGTCCGAAGCCCGTGCGATCTCGTTCAGCACGGTCGCCACGCCGCCCCTCGTCGCGTCGCGCAGGCACCGTACGCCGTCCCCGCACGCCGCCAGCAGCGCCGCCACCGGCGCGGCGAGCGGGGCGGTGTCCGAGACCAGGTCGCTCTCGATGCCCAGCTCGCCGCGGGCCAGCATGACCGTCGTACCGTGGTCGCCCACCGGCCCGGACACCAGGACCGCGTCGCCGGGCCGCGCCCTTCCGGCACCCAGTGTGAAGTGGTGCTCCACCACCCCCACCCCCGCGGTGTTCACATACACCCCGTCGGCCTTGCCGCGCTCCACGACCTTGGTGTCGCCGGTGACGATCCGCACGCCCGCCGCCTCGGCGGCTCGCGCCATGGACCCGGCTACGCGGGTCAGGTCGGCGACCGGGAAGCCCTCCTCCAGGATGAAGCCGGCCGAGAGGTACAGCGGCCGGGCCCCGCACATCGCCAGGTCGTTGACCGTCCCGTTCACCGCGAGATCGCCGATGTCACCGCCGGGGAAGAAGAGCGGCGAGACCACATAGGAGTCCGTGGTGAAGGCCAGCCGCGCGCCGCCCGCCGGGCACACCGCCTGATCCTCCAGCGGTGCCAGCAGCGGATTGTCGAACGCCTCCAGGAACACCGCCTCGATGAGCGTGTGCGTCGCCTTGCCGCCGGCGCCGTGCGCCAGGGTGATGCGCTCCTCCCTGACCCGGGCCTTGCGGCGGCGCGCCCGGTCGATCCGCCGGAGTACTTGTTCTTCCCGCTCGGCGGTCATGACCGGGTCGCCTCCCGTACGGCGGACCGGGTGAACCGGCCGAAGTGGTAGTACGCGGCGCACGCCCCCTCCGAGGAGACCATGCAGGTGCCGATCGGCGTCTCCGGCGTGCAGGCGGTGCCGAAGACCTTGCACTGCCAGGGCTTGAGCACGCCCTTGAGCACCTCGCCGCACTGACAGGACGTGGGGTCCGCGACCCGTACTCCCGGAATGCCGAAGACCCGCTCCGCGTCGTACTCCGCGTATGCCTCCCGGATGCGCAGCGCCGAGTACGGGATGGTGCCGAGGCCGCGCCACTCGAAGGACGGGCGCAGCTCCATGACCTCGCTCAGGGCCCGCAGCGCCTTGGGGTTGCCGTCCCAGGGAACGACCCGGGCGTACTGGTTCTCCACCGCGCACCGTCCCTCCGCCAGCTGACGGAGCAGCAGATGGATCGACTGAAGAATGTCCAGCGGCTCGAACCCGGCGACGACCAGGGGCTTGCCGTACTCCGCCGCGATGAAGCGGTACGGGCGGCAGCCGATGACCGTGGAGACGTGGCCCGGGCCGAGGAAGCCGTCCAGCCGCAGGTCGGGCGAGTCCAGGAAGGCCTTCACCGCGGGGATGATCGTGACGTGGTTGCAGAACACCGAGAAGTTGTCCAGCTTCTCGGCCGCCGCGCGCCGCACCGTGACCGCGGTCGACGGCGCTGTGGTCTCGAAGCCGATGGCCATGAAGACCACCCGCTTGTCCCGGTTCTGCCGGGCGATGCGCAGCGCGTCGAGCGGCGAGTACACCATGCGGATGTCGGCGCCCTCGGCCTTGGCGTCCAGGAACGACCGGCTGCCACCGGGCACCCGCATCATGTCGCCGAACGACGTCATGATGGTGTCCGGCTGCCGGGCGAGGTGCAGCGCGTCGTCCACCCGGCCCATTGGGATCACGCAGACCGGACAGCCGGGGCCGTGCACCAGCGTGACGTTCTCGGGCAGATGGTCCTCGATGCCGTGCTTGTAGATGGTGTGCGTGTGACCGCCGCACACCTCCATGAAGGTGTACGAGCGGCCCGGCGCGCAGAGCCCGGCGATCCGGACGGCGAGCGCCCGGGCCTTGTCCGCGTCGCGGTACTCGTCGACATAACGCATCAGCCGGTACCCGATTCCCGTAGTGCCTCGATCTCGTCCTCGTACGCCTGGCCGATGCCTTCGAGGAATTCCATGGCGGCCCGCGCCTCGGCCTCGTCGATCCGGGACAGCGCGAACCCGACATGGATCAGGATCCAGTCGCCGGGCGCCACCCCTTCCCCTTCCAGCAGCGCGATGTTGACGGCCCGCCGGACACCGCCGACGCTCACCCGCGCCAGATCGGGCTGGTCCGCGACCAGCTCCACGACCTCACCGGGAATCCCCAGGCACACGGCCACCACCCCCGGCCCCCGTGTCGCCCGCCACCCGGATGGAGAGCAGGGTGAACTCGTCCCCGGGCACGGTGAACAGCTCGACGGCCGCGCCCTCGGCGACCGTGCCCGCCGCGACCAGCGCGAAGGACTGCGCCAGCGCGGGCCCGACCACGGCGTGCTGCTCACCGATCCGTACGGTCACGCCCGTGACCCGGCGCCCCTGCGCCCGGCCCTCCACCGCCTCCAGGATTCCTTCGCACAGTCCGACCTCATGCATGGCGCCCGTCCTCCGTCCCTTCTCCGTTCCTGTGGCGGCGGGATTGCCGTCCAGGCGTTCCGCCAGCAGCTCGCGCACCAGGCGCACGGCCTCGTCGACCGCGCCCAGCACGGGCGGGCTCAGGCCCATCCCCTCGCGCACCACGGCCGGTTCGCAGCCGATCACGGTCACCCACGGGAGCCGCACGCCGAACCGCCGGAGCAGCGCCAGCACGGTCCCGGGCGCCATGTCGTGCGCGTCCAGCGCGGGCGTGGCCGCATCGTCCTCCGGCTCCACCGGCTCCAGGAGGTACACCGTTCCCGGTGGCCCGCCGCGCTGTACCGCGTCGACCAGGACCAGCCCGTCGTAGCCGTTCATCAGCTCGTGCGCGAGGTGCACCCCGCGGATGCCGTAATCGGCGGCCCGCGCGCCGCCGGGCAGTTCGGTGCCGGCCAGCCGTCCGGCCACCGCGACGCCGAACCCGTCGTCGCCGAGGAAGACATTGCCCACGCCCGCGACCATCACGTGCACAGCAGCTCCACCTCGTCCGGCGCGAAGTAGTGGTACCGGCCGACCTCTTCGCGCAGGTCGGCCCCCGGATCGTCGTCGAGCGTCACGGCCAGGTGCGTACTGCCGTCCACGTCCCGGAGGACGACCGCCACCCGCGCGGTGCGTCCCGCGAGGAACATGTCCTGCGCGTCGGCCCGTCGGCTCCCGGGACGCAGCCGTACCCGGGAGCCCCGCCCGGCCCGGCCGCCGGTCACCGGCACGAGGTCATCGGCCCCGGCCGGGGGACTGGGCCGCACCGTGCCGTGCAGCCGCTCCAGCACGTCCGGCGTGACGCTCTCGGCATGGTCCACGATCGCCGCCGCACGCGGGTCGGTGGCGCGGGCCTCGCGCTTCTCGTCCTCGGTGAGCGTCATCGTGCGCAGCGTCAGCAACTCGTCGATCTCCGTGCCGTCGTGGAAGTCGGCGGTGCTCTCCGGCGCGATCCGCGGCCGGTCGCCCAGGATGACCGGGGCGCAGAGCAGTGTGCTGTCGTCGACGAGGGACGGCCAGGTGTACGCGTTCTCGCACCGGGCGACGGCCCCGGCGGCCCACTCGGGAGGATCGACCGGCGACAGGAACCGGCCGCCGGAGACGGCGAGCAGTGTGTGCGTGCCGATGAGCGCGCCGCACAGCATCTCCGTACGGTCCGGGGAGCCGCCCGCCGTGCGGTTCTCGGTCCGCACCCGCACCCGCAGCAGGCCGTACGGCCCGGGCTCGGCCTCCGCCGTGATCCGCAGCTCCCCGGAGAGCGGCCACCGGCGCCGCCCGTCGTCCTCCCCGCCGGGCACCTCGAAGGGATGCGTGACGCACACGCCGGGCACGAGACCGGCGTCCACCTCGACCTCCCGCACCACCCCCTCGTCCCACGGCGGATCGCCGGGCGCGCGGGCGTACCGCCGCCGCACCTGAAGGAACCGCAGCCGTACGGTGAGGGACACCGCGGCGCCCGGCCGCACTTCCACGAGCGAATCGCTTTCCGCGTACGAGGTCTCCGACCGGTCCGAACCCTGGGGCGCCAGCACGCCGAACTGCCAGCGCAGCCGGTTCTTGGGGGCGGACGCCCGGTACGGGTAGAGGACGTACCCCTCGAAGAGCACGGCGTCGGCCACCGCGCGGGCCCGCGCGAACCCGGCGGGCTCCCGCCCGGCACCGCCGCTCAGCACGGCCCCTCCCCGGCCCGGCCGAGCAGCGCCCCGACCGTCTCCTCCCACGTCGTCAGCTGCCGGTCGTGCTTGAAGGCCAGCAGCGCGTCCAGGGTCTCCCGGCGCAGCCGCAGCCACCCGCAGCCCGGAAAGTGCAGGTCCATCAGCTCGCGCCACACGGCCGCCGGCAGCACCGCCGCGCACTCCCGCTCCCACGGCACCATCCCGATCCCGCCCGACGTGAAGACCGTGCCGCTGAACAGCAGCAACAGCGGCACCTCGCCGTCCTCCAGCGCATGGAAGTACTGCCCGCACGCCACCTCCAGGTCGTATGAGACGGGTACCGGTATGTCGATCTCCGTGGCCCCGGCGAACGCCGGCACCATCGCGGTCACCGTGGCCAGTTGCAGTGGCTGCTGTGTCGTGGCCCAGCGGTGCCGGTCGCCGAACAGACCGGTCAGGCGGCGTGCCTCCCGGTCGCTGTACGACCGCAGGGCCGGCTGGATGCGCAGCTGACAGCGGAGTGCGACCGCGCGGACCTCGCCGCCCGTGCGCTCCGTGATCCGCAGCCGGAGGATCAGGGACGGCGCGGCGGCGTACGGCTCCGGGCGGACCCCGGGACAGTCGAAGACGAGGTCAGCCATGGGCGGTCCCCCGGATCGCCGGTCCGCCCGGACGGGCGCGCAGCCCGGCGAAGAAGGCGTCCAGCTCGCGGTGGACGTCCGACCCGCCGTCAAAGCCCCGCCAGTGCAGCCGCACCCGCCCGACCAGGTCGTAACAGGTGTCGATGGGGACGAGGTGGCATTCGACGCCGTCGCCGGTACGGCGCAGCAGCAGCGCTTCCACGTCGTCGGCCAGGTCCGCGACGTCCGGGTGGGCGGCCATGAGCTGCCGCCAGGCCCCGTCCGGCAGCAGGGACTCGGTGGCACCTCCGGGGCTCGGATAGAAGACCACATGGCGGCCCAGCCGGGAGTTGCGGAAGCAGAAGACCATGCCGACCGGCAGCCCCAGCGCCTCCCAGTCGGCCGCGGTGAGCGCGGTGTCGCGGAGGTGCAGGTGGCGGTCGGGCACCCCGCGGTAGCGGCCGTCGGCCGCGCCCGGGTGGGTCAGCACCGTACGGCAGGCCCGGCAGGCGCACAGCAGGCCGCGGCCGTCGAGGTCCACGACGTGTCCGTGGCCGCTTTCCAGGCCGGCGGCGCACAGATCGCAGCGGGGCCCGGCGCGCTGCCGGTGCGCTGCGGGCGCGGGCTCGCGGAACCGGCGCAGGCCGGCGCCGGCCGTCACGGGCGCGCTCCGGAGGCAGGCGCGTCGGCCGGCGGCCGCGAGCCGATCTGCAACAGGGTTCGCTGCGCGAGGAGTTGCTCCACTCGTACGCCGGTAACCTCGGGTGCGACGGCCCGGACGGCGCGCTCGACGGCCTGCTCGACGGCCCCGGACGCGCAGCCCCCGCACCCGCCTCCGCGCAGCCGGACCGTGGCCCGCCCGGAAGCGTCGATGCCCGCCAGCTCGATGCTGTCGGTGTGCGTGCCGAGGAAGGGCCGTACCTGCTCCAGCGCGTCGGCCACCCGCTCCGCCGTGCCGCGCGGATGCAGATCGTGCAGGATCAGCAGGCTGCCCACGAGGTCGTCGGCGGCCAGCGTCCGCACCGTCTCGGCAGGCAGCAGCCCGACGACCCGGGCCAGCCCCTCGCCGTACAGCCGCATCAGCAACCGCACCAGTTCCTCGGCCTGTTCGCCCACCCGCGGTGCGGTGGAGAGCTGGGCGAGCAGCTGCTCCACCCGCGCTTCGGCCTGTCGTAGCTCGTCCATGACACGGCTTCCTCGTCAGCTTCCGTGGTCGTAGGCGGTGGGGGAGAGGGACTTCTTCAGCACCCGGCCGTTGCCGAGGAACATGTGCACTCCGCAGGGCATGCACGGGTCGAAGCTGCGCACCGCGCGCATGATGTCGATGCCCTTGAACTTCTCCGGAGGGTTCTCCTCGAAGATCGGGGTGTGCTGCACGGCGTCCTCGAAGGGGCCCGGCGTGCCGTGCACGTCTCGGACGCTGCTGTTCCACGGCGTCGGCGGGTACGGGTGGTAGTTGGCGATCCTGCCGCCCCTGATCACCATGTGGTGCGAGAGCGCGCCGCGCACCGCCTCGCTGAACCCGCAGCTCACGGCCTCGTCCGGCACGGTGAACGGCGACCAGGTGTCGGTGTGGCCCGCCCGGACCTCGGCGAGCGCCCGGTCCGCGAAGTGCAGCGCCGCGGCCGCCGCGTACGCCTGGAAGTACGTACGGGCACGGTTGCGTTCGATGGCGTTGCTGAGCGGCTCGCCGTTGTGGTGGGGGATGCGCCACTCGAAGGTCGTCTCCGGTGCGGTGGCGGTACGCGGCAGATGGATCAGCACGCTGTGCCCGGTGGCCTTGAGATGTGCGGTGTCCACCAGCCCGGACAGCGCCGTGGACCACAGCCGGGCCAGCGGCCCGCCCCCGGTGTCCAGCGCCAGGTGGTCCTTCCCGTCGAACCACCGTGGTGACATCACCCAGCTGTACTTGTCGTCGAAGTCGCGCTTCTGGGGGCGCGGGAGGGTGTGCTGGTTCCACGGGTGCCGCCGGTCGACGGGGTTGCCCGCCGGGTCCTCGGTGACGAAGGGCTCGCGGTCCGCCCAGTCTTCGTAGAAGGAACTGCCCAGCAGGATGCGGATGCGGAGGTTGATGTCGATCAGGTCGTTGGTGACCAGTTCGCCGTCGACCACGACGCCCGGCGTGATGAACGCCTTGCGCCCCCAGTCGGCCATCGTGCGGTAGTCGAAGTCGCAGTGGGCGGGGTCCTGGAGGCCGCCCCAGCAGCCGAGCAGCACCCGTCGCCGGCCGACCTCCTCGTACCCGGGCAGCGCCTGGTAGATGAAGTCGAAGAGGTCGTCGTGGAGGGGCACGACCTTCTTCATGAACTCCACGTACCGCATGAGCCGGGTCAGATAGTCGGTGAACAGCTGGACCGTGGCGACCGTGCCGACGCCGCCGGGGTAGAGCGTGGAGGGGTGTACGTGCCGCCCCTCCATCAGACAGAACATCTCCCGCGTCGAGCGGCTGACCTGCAGTGCTTCGCGGTAGAAGGCGCCCTCCAGCGGGTTCAGCGACCGCATGATCCCGCCGATGGTGCGGTAGCCGTGCAGGTCCGCGTGGGGTGCCTCGGTCCGCTCGGCGAGCTCCAGGACGCCCGGGTTGGTCGCGCGGACCATGCGCTCGCAGTAGTCCACCCCGACCAGGTTCTCCTGGAAGAGGTTGTGGTCGAACATGTACTCAGCGGCCTCGCCGAGGTTCAGAATCCACTCGCCGAGCGCCGGCGGCCGGGCTCCGTACGCCATGTTCTGTGCGTACACCGAGCACGTGGCGTGGTTGTCGCCGCAGATGCCGCAGATCCGGCTGGTGATGAAGTGCGCGTCCCGGGGGTCCTTGCCCTGCAGGAAGATGCTGTAGCCGCGGAAGATCGAGGATGTGCTGTAGCACTCGGAGACCCGGCCCCGGCCGAAGTCGATCTTCGTGTGGATGCCCAGGCTGCCCACGATGCGGGTGATGGGGTCCCACGCCATCTCGACCAGTTCATCGGCCATGCCGCGGCTCCTCTCGACGCTCAGTGGTCCAGGACGGTTCGTATCCGGTGGTGAGCTGATCGCCCTTGCGGCGCCATGACGGCTCCTGCTCGACGTTGTGCAGGGTGATCCCGCGCAGGGTGCGGACCAGGCTCGCGTACAGGCCGCCGGCCGGGCGGTTCACCTGCACCCCGGCCGGCTCGTCCATGAAGGGCATGAACTTGTCGGGGAAGCCCGGCATCGTGCAGGCGATGCAGATGCCGCCGACGTTCGGGCAGCCGCCGATGCCGTTGATCCAGCCGCGCTTGGGCACATTGCACTTCACCACCGGGCCCCAGCAGCCGATCTTGACGAGGCACCGGTCGGAGTCGAACCCGGTGGCCAGATCGCCCTGTTCGTAATAGCCGGCCCGGTGGCAGCTCTCGTGCACGGTCTGGCCGAAGAGCCAGCGCGGGCGCAGATTCTCGTCGAGCGGGATCATCGGCGCCTGGCCGGTGATCTGGTACAGCAGGTAGACGAAGGTCTCGGAGAGGTTGTCGGGCTGGGTCGGGCAGCCGGGCACGCACACGATCGGCACCCCGTCCTTCGACACCCACTCCCGGCCGAGGTAGTCGGGCACGCCCATGGCGCCGGTCGGATTGCCCGCCATCGCGTGGATGCCGCCGTACGCGGCGCAGGTGCCCGCCGCGACCACGGCCGTGGCGCGCGGGGTGAGCCGGTCCAGCCACTCGGACGTGGTGATCGGCTGCCCCGTCCCGGGGTCGTTGCCGAACCCGCTCCAGTACCCCTCCGCCTTGATCGCTTCGTTCGGTACCGACCCCTCGACCACCAGCAGAAACGGGTCCAGCTCGCCCCGCGCCGCCCGGTGGAACCACTCGAGGAAGTCGTAGGCCCCGCCCTCCGGACCGCACTCGAAGTCGAGCATCGGCCAGTGCATCGCCAGCCGCGGCAGGCCCGGCAGCGCGCCCATCACGATCTCCTCGACGCTCGGCTGCGTCGCGGCCGTCAGCGCGACCGACTCGCCGTCGCAGCCGAGCCCGGCGCTGAGCCACAACAGGTGGACCAGGGGCTCATCGGCACGTGGGGCGGCGGTCACCGGCCACCCCCGCGCCCGGCCCGCAGCGCCTGCTGGATCAGCTCCCACAGCACGTGGTACACGGTCGTCTGCGCCTCCTGGATCCGGTGGACCGAGTCGGAGGGCATGACGAACAGGTGTCCCAGCGTGGAGAGTTGGGCCAGCCGGCCGCCGTGGTGGCCCGCCAGCGCCACGGTGAGCAGGCCGCGCCGGGCCGCCTCCGCCAGCCCCTGTACGACATTGGCGGAGCCGCCGCTGGTCGACAGCCCGACGGCGATGTCGCCCGGCCGCCCGAACGCCGCGAGCTGGCGCGCGAACACCACGTCGAACCCCACGTCGTTGGAGAGCGCCGTGACCACGGCCGCGTCACTGGTCAGGGACAATGCGGGCAGCACCACGGCGCCCGCGGCCGGGCCCCCGGGAGGATGCAGGAACGTGGTGGCCAGGCCCTGCGCGTCCGTACTGGAACCACCGTTGCCGAAGGCGAACAGCCGGCCCCCGGCCGCGAACCGCTCCGCCATCGCCGCTGCGCACGCGGCGATCCGGCCGGCGTCCGCCGCGGCGATCCTCCGCCGGAGCGCGGCGATCCCGGCGGCCTTCTCCCGAGCAGACCGGACCACCTCCTCCGTCAGCGCCCCCTGGTCCCCGTCCGCGGCCCGCCGCTCGTAGAGGAAGGGATACAACTCCCGCACCTCGCCCGGCACGTCACTCATCCGCCGCTCCGGTCGTCACCATGGCGATGGCCTCGCCGCCGTGTACCAGTACGGTGCAGCCGGCCGCCGCGTCGACGAGCGCCACACTGATCTCCTGCGGCGGACCGTCCTCGTCCGCCTCGGGGACGGCCAGCGCCAGCCCGTCCGGCAGCAGTTGCCGCACCCGCATCGGCCGGGCCCGGTCCGCGCACGTGTCGCACGTGCCGCCGGCCCCCGGTGCTTCGAGGAAGACATGCGTCATCTCCCACAGCAGGTGGTAGACGGTCACCTGCACCTCCTTGACGATCAGCGGGTCGGCGCTGCCGACGGCCAGCGTGTGGTCCGCCGGGGGCGCGTCCGCCGGATCGCCGCCGCTGAGGACGACGGTGAGCAGGCCCCGCTCCCGGGCCGCCGCCAGCCCCCGGCGCACATTCGCGCAGCGACCGTCCGGTGTGAGCGCCAGTGCGATGTCCCCGGCGTCCGCGAACGCCCGTAGCGGGTGGGCGAAGACCTCGGCGAAGCCCTCGCGCGCGCCGACGCCGCTGAGCGTCGCCGAGTCGTTGCCGAGCGCCAGCGCCGGCAGCGCCCGCTTGCCCACCACGACCGGGTGCATGAACTCCACCGCGACATGGCTCGCGTCGGTCCCCGATTCGCCGTTGCCGAACACGATCAGCTTGCCGCCGCGGGCGAACCGCGCGGCCATCGCCCGGCAGACGGCGGCCACGTGAGGCGCCGCCCGGGTCAGGCCGTGGGCGGCGGGCGCCCGGCGCGCGAAGGCCCGCCGTACGGCCGCCCCGTCGAGCACCGGCCCGCAGGGCCCATTGGTGGACACCTCACTCAACTCCCACATGGAGGACGATCACGCAGGTGTCGTCCTCCGGATCGGTGTGCAGGACGGACAACAAGGTTTCGAGGTGCTGCTCGGGGGTGCCGTCGGCACCCTGCCGGGCAGCGGCCAGCAGCAGGTCCTCGCGGTCCCCCGCGCGGTCGGCGCGGCGCTCGACGAGCCCGTCGGTGTACAGGACCACCCGGTCGCCGGTGTGCAGGACGGTGGTCGTCAGGCCGTAACCGGGGTCCAGACTGGCGCCCAGCGTGGTCCCGTCGCCGTTCTCCAGCTCCGCCGCCTCGCTGCCCCGCACCAGGACGGGCGACGGGTGTCCGGCACGGGCCCAGGTGAGCGTGCGGCCGTCCGGATCGAAGTGGCCGACGACCGCGGTGGCGGTCAGCGAGTCCTCGTGGCCGTGGAAGGCCAGAAGGTTCAGGCAGTCCAGGATCCCGGCCGCGTCGGCGCCGGTGTGCGCGATGCCGAGCAGCGCGTTGCGCAGCTGCGCCATCTGCGCCGCCGCGCGCAGGCCGTGCCCGCTCACGTCCCCGATGGCGATCAGCACCCGGCCGTCCGGGAGCGGGGCGGCCTCGAACCAGTCCCCGCCCACCCGCGCGCAGTTCTCGGCGGGCTGGTACCGGACGGCCACCCGCAGCCCGGGCAGTGTGGGATGCACCGTGGGCAGCAGCGCCAGCTGCAGCTCCTCGGCCATCCGCAGCTGCTGGTCCTCCGCCTCGCGCCGGGACGCCGCCAGCTCGGCCGCCATCCGGCGCACGGCGGAGACGTCCTGGACGACGCCCTGCACCGCGACGAGCCGGCCGCGGCTGTCCCGTACCAGTTCGGCGTTGACGCTCACGTGCCGCGGCGGCTCGGCCCCGCGGGTGCGCACCTCGAACCGCACCGGCCCGCCGTCCTCGGACAGCGACCGCACGGCCGCGACGACGGCCGGGAGATCGTCCTCGGCGACGTACTCCGACAGCGTGTCCAGGGGCAGCGGGCCATGCGCCGGGTTCACCCCCAGGACGTCGTACATCCTGCGGGACCACGTGACGTCGCCGGTGACGAGGTTCCACTCCGCCCAGCCCAGGTGGACCAGCCGCTCCGCGTCGTCGATCTGCGCCCGCATCCGGGCCTGCTCGTCGTGGAAACACCAGCTCACCAGCAGGCCGCCGCCCACCCGTTGCGCGCGCACGCTCAGCACGGCGGGCCGCAGCGCCCCCTGGAACGGCTCCTCGTACGCGAACGGCCCGCGGTTCAGCGGGACGCCGGTCTCCAGCACCCGCACATAGGCGTCGAAGATGCCGGAGAGGACCATCCCGGGGAAGGCGTCGAGCAGCCGGCTGCCGGTGACCTGCTCGGGCGTCCGCCCCAGCAGCGCGGTGGCGCGCGCGTTGCAGCGGTCGATGGTGAACTCCACGACCCGGCCGAGAGGGCCGCGTACCGGGAAGAGCAGCGCGGCCGGCGCGGGAATGGCGTCGATGACCGCGCCCAGCCAGGCGGCGCGTACGTCGTCGTCCGGCAGCCCGAGCGCCGCCAGCCCGCGCAGCCGCTGCCCGGCGGCCGTGGTCAGCGCCTCCAGCCGTACCCGGCCGGCCGCCGGCACCGGCACGGGCCGCGGCCAGACGACGCTGATCACGCACACCACGGTGTTCTGCGCCGCCGGCCCGCACCGGGCCCGGGCCGGCGGCGGCGCGTCCGGCGCGTCACTCCGGGCGGACACCCAGGTGAGCGTCTGCTCGCCGGTCTCGTCGTCGAGCCACAGGAGCTGGTCCGCCACGGCCATCCGGGCGAGCGGAAGCACACAGCGCAGCGGGACCTGCGCCCAGTCGGTGACCGTCGTGGCCGAAGCGCCGGCGACCCCGCTCATCCGGAGCACGCCGTCCATGTCCAGCACCGCCAGCAGCACCGCCGTGGCTCCCAGGGGCCGGGCGTGGTCGTGGAGCCGGCGCGCCAGCTCGGCCGGGCCGCGCGCCGCGGCCAGCCCGCCCGTGTCCCCGTGCGGTACGCCGCCGAGGCGGACCGTTCCCTCTTTACCGTGAGCGTCGCCGCTGCCCGGCCGATCCGGCCGCGGGCCCGGCTCCGGCACCGGTTCCGGTACGTCGCCGGAGGGACCGAGGAGACCGCGGGCGTAGGCACGGGCCCGCTCTTCGTCGCACCCCAGGCGTTTGGCCAGGAGCTCCTCGACCCGCGCGACCCTCACCCCGCAACCACCTCGTCCGGGAACCGGGAGCACCCTCTTCGGCCCGCCCCATGACACCCCGTCGTCCCTGCACACCTGCGTCCCCACAATTAGGAAGCGGTGCGTCGGAACGGCGGGTCGGAGGGCACATCTCACAACGGGTTATCTATCAAGGCCCGACGGTCACCGTGCGAAGTGATCGGGGATGACCGCTGCCTTCGCACCGCTGTGCTGCCGGCAGCGGGATCCGAACAGTGGCTGACAGCAATCGAGCGGAGTGGGGGCGGTCGTTGACGCCCGTCCCTGCACCAGGGCAGGGGTACTCAGCGGGGGAAGCCCGGGAAGCCGGGCAGCCGGCCCGGCTCGGTGAAGGAGTACGGGGCCCAGGGGCCGGTCAGTTCGATGCGCAGGGCGGGGGAGCGGGCGGCCAGTCCGCCGACCGTCTCGGCGAAGACGCCGGCCGCCTCGCGCGGCACGAGATAGGCGCTGTCGAGGAGGTTCCGGCCGTGCGGATACGGAGCCCGGGCGATGGGGGACGTCCAGTAGGCGGAGGTGGCGCAGGAAGCGGCAACGCCGGCCGGGCAGGCGTCCTGCGGTGAGTGCACGCAGGAGCACTCGGCGACGTCCGCCAGCGCGTGATGGGCCGCGCGGGCCAGCCCGTCCGTCGGCTCGCCTGCGCCGTCCGCCGTGGCTTCGGTGCCGGCGGGCGCGGCGTCGGCCTCCCCGTCCTGGGCGTATGCCTTCACGCCCCACTCCAGCCGCCCGTCCAGCCGCGCGAGCAGCCGTCGGTACAGGTCGGCGCGGGCGGCGAGCGTGCGGCGCACCTCCTGTGCGTCCTGGTGGACCGTGCCGAGACGCGTCGGCAGCACACAGACAGCGGCAGCGGCCTCGTCGACGACTCTGCGGTGGGCGTCGGCGGTGGCCTGCAGGGACGCATTGCCGGCGGCCGGCTCCCCGGGCGGGCCGCAGGCGCCGGGCGGCTCGGAGGCGCTGCCCGGGGCGGAGACCAGTGCGGCCAGTGGCCCCTCAGGCACCGTGATCACGGCGGCGTCGCCGACGCCGGTGAGGCCCCGGCGTGGCCGGAAACCTCTGCGGACGATGCCATAGACATACAGGGGGCCTTGCGGGGAGTCGTCTGGGGGGCCTGCCTTCGGACGCGTGGTCACCGCCACTGCCTCTCCTTCTCCGGCCTGAGTTCGTGGTTCGTGCGCTCTTGCGTTCGATTTCCTGGCTGTACGGGTACCGGGGTCCCGGCCCGGCAAACCCGGCCAATGGCGCGAAGGCGCGGTCCGGCCGCGGACGGACTAGCCTGCAAAGAGGAGCCTTTCGCCCAAAAGGGGGTAGCCGGACAACAGGTATCAGGGGGGCGGGGGAGAGCCGAGCGAGCCGAGGGAGGCGGCAGGCATGCAGCACATCGGCGGACGTTGGCGGTGGCGGCGGTGCCCGCTGCGCCGTCGCTGGGACGTGGTGGACGCCTGGCTCGGCCTGCTGACGGCCCTGGCGCTGCTCCTGGGCGTACCGGTCGTCGGCTTCTCCGCCGGCTTCGCCACCTACGGCTCCCAGCGCGCTGAACGTGCCGAACAGCTCGCGGAACGCCGGGCGTTGACCGGCCGCCTGCTGGAATCCGTACCCGCCGACCCGTCCGCCACCGGCTTCTCCGCCGAGATCGGCCAGGTGCCCGCCCAGGCCCGCTGGACCGCGCCCGACGGCCGGCGGCACACCACGACGGTGCGGGTCGACCCCGGTACGCGCAAGGGTGCCGCGGTCACGGTCTGGACCGATGCCGAAGGGCGGCCCACGGCGGCGCCCATGACCACCGCGCAGGCGGCCGACGACGGCGTCGCCGCCGGTCTCGGTACCGGCATGGCCTTCGGCCTGTTCATCCTGCTCATCCGCTGGACCGGCCGCCGCTACCTGGACCACGTCCGCCTCGCGGGCTGGGAACGCGAATGGGCCCAGATAGGGCCGCGGTGGGGACGGCACCACATCTGAGCGGCCGCCCGGCTCCGGCCTGCCCGCCTCTGGCCCGCACCCCATTCTCTGACTAAAGTCAGAGAATGGCTCGGCGAATGACCACGGACCCGGCACAGATCGACCAAGTACGACGGTTCAACCGCACCGTCACCGAACGGGTGGGCGTGCTCCACGACCACTACCTGGGCCGCGACCGGCCCATCGGCGAGGCCCGGCTGCTCTGGGAGATCGGCGAGGATGGCCGGGACGTCCGCCGGCTGCGCGAGCGCCTCGGACTCGACTCCGGATACGTCAGCCGGCTGCTGCGCTCCCTGGAGGCCGAGGGCCTGGTGAAGGTCGAGCCGCAGCCCCGGGACAGGCGCGTGCGCACCGCCCGGCTGACCGCAGCGGGCCGCGCGGAGCGCGCCGTGCTCGACGGCCGCAGCGACGAGCTGGCCGGCTCCCTGCTGGCGCCGCTCAACACCGCCCAGCGCGCCCGGCTGGTCGCCGCCATGGCCGAGGTCGACCGGCTGCTGACCGCCGCGACCGTCACCCTGGACGCCGTCGACCCCGACCACCCCGACGCCCGGCACTGCCTGCGGTCCTACTCCACCGAGCTCCAGGAGCGCTTCGATACCGGCTTCGATGCCGCGCGGAGCCTGCTGCCCGACCCGGGCGAACTCCGCCCACCGCACGGCCTGTTCCTGGTCGCCCGGCTGCACGGCGAACCGGTCGGCTGCGCCGGCCTGAAGCTGCCGCCCGGTGCCCCGGCCGAGATCAAACGCATGTGGGTCGCGCCGCACGCCCGGCGCCTCGGCCTCGGCCGCCGTTTCCTGACCGAACTGGAGGAGCGGGCCGCCCGGCACGGCCGCGACGTACTGCGCCTGGACACCAACAAGGCGCTCGACGCGGCCCTCGGCCTGTACCGCTCCGCCGGCTTCCAGGAGGTCGCCGCCTTCAACGACGAGCCGTACGCGCACCACTGGTTCGAGAAACGGATCACCGGGCCGCTGCCGGATTCGGCGGAGTCGCCGGAGTCGGCGGAGTCAGCGGAGTCGGAGGTGCCATGGGCCTGAACATGGTGACCGAGGTACGACCGAGGTACGGGACGCGACCGGCGTGCGCTGCACGGAGCTCCCGCTCACCCGCGACCGGGTGCGGCGCGTGCCCGACGGGACGTCATGTGCGGACAGCGGGCGCCGCGCCTGAGGAAGGGGGCGGGAAAGGCGAGGGCGGTCTCCTCGGCCATCGCCGCGAAGAACCGGCGGCCGTCGGCGGTCTGCCGGGAGGTGTACCAGCGGTAGTCCAGGGCCGGGGCAAGCACACGGTGCAGCGCCTCGCGGGCCAGGCCCCGGCCCCGCCAGCGCTCGGCCACGGCGATGTTGCGGAGGTAGCCGCGCCGGCACGCGTGGCACAGCTGGTACTCCAGCCGCCCCACGACCCGCCCCGCCGCATCGCACATCACGACCGCCCGCCGCCCGGCCGGCATCACGGGCCCGGCCGGGCGGAAGACGACGGCGGCGGCGTCCGGCACGGGACCGCCGCGCGGCCCGGGAAGCACCCGTAACCGTGCCCGTCGCGCGGGCCCTCGCGGTGCCGCCATGCGTACCTCCCGCCCGGGGCGCGGCGGCCGGGGTCGGTTCCGGTCACCGGCGCCGCCTTCTACAGGCTTGTAGAGTACGCGCGTCCACGGGCCGTTGGGGCAGTGTTCTCGCCGCTGCGGCGGTGTCCTTGTCGGCGGGGCGGTCTCCCTGTCGGTAGGGCAGTGTGTCGGCGGGGCGCTGGGGTGCCGGCGTTGCCAGTGGGCTTTTGTTGTCAGTGGGCCGCTGTTGTTGTCAGCGGGCCGTTGGGGCATCGGCGTTGTCAGTACCCCCGGGTACTGTGTTGAGAAGGGGACCTCGTGCACCCCCCAATGGGGGAAGAGGGGGCGGAAACGGTACGCCGCCTGCGGACCGGCGCGCAGGCGGGAAGGCGGCCGACACGCAGGCGGGAGGACGGCCGGCACCCAGTCGGGAGGGCACCCGGCACGCAGGCGGGAGGGCGGGAGTCGATGGCTGAGCTCGGGCTGCAGGACACCCACGGGATCCTGGACCGGCCGTGGGTCCGGCCGGACCGGACCAGCGCGGGCCTGGGCTGGGAGCAGCTCTACCTCTCCAGCCAGCGCGAACTGCCCTACCGGGAAGCCTTCGACGGGGCACCCAGTCATCTGCTGATCCTGCACCTCGACGGCCCGGTCACGGTCGGCCGCGGCCGGCGCGGCCTCACCGCGGCGCGGCGCATCCCGCCCGGCGGCCTCTTCCTGCACCCGGCCGACACCGAACTGGACGTCGAACTGGGCGGCCGGCTGGACACCGTGCACGTCTACCTGGCGGACGAGGCGCTGCAGACGGCGGCCGGGGAGGGCCGTCCGGTCCGGCTCGTCGAGGAGTTCGGGGTCACCGACCAGCTGCTGGAACAGCTCGTCCGCGCGCTGGAGGGCGTCGTACGGGACCGGTCGCCGGGCGCCCGCACCTACGCCGACCAGCTCGGTGTGATGATCGCCGGGCAGCTGGCCCGGCACCACAGCACCCGCCGCCCCGTCCCTCCCGCGGCCCGCACCCGTCGCGGCCTGACGGAGCGCCAGTTCGACGCCGTACGGGAGCTGCTGGACGCCCGGCTGGCGGACCCGCTGCCGCTCGCCGACCTCGCGGCGGCCGCGAACCTGAGCGTCAGTCAGTTCGCACGCAGCTTCAAGGCGCGCACCGGGCTGCCGCCGCACAGGTACCTCATGCGGCTGCGCGTGGAACGGGCGGCCCGGCTGCTGCGGACCACCACCGTGCCGATCAGCGAGGTCGCCGCCCGCTGCGGCTTCTCGCACCAGGAGCATCTGACGCGCGTGCTGCGGGCCCAGCTGGACACGACACCGGGCGCGCTCCGGCGCGGCGCGTGAGGCGATCCCTTCCGCTGCCCGGATGAATGCGCCTTTCGTGCAGGCGCGACAGCGGGATCGTGCAGGAGCGCGCGCGTATGCCGGCGCGATACTCAGCTCTCATGCGTGCATTCACCTACTCCAGCCAACCCGCCCGGGTGCTCTTCGGCGCCGGGACGCTGAGCCGCCTGCCCGGGGAAGTGGCCCGCCTGGGCGCCGGCCGCGCTCTGGTCCTCACCACGCCGGGCCGGACGGACCTGGCCCGCCGGACCCGGGAGATCCTGGGCACCGCGGCGGCCGGGGAGTTCACCGGCGCGGCGATGCACACCCCCGTCGACGTCACCGAACGGGCCGTCGCCGTCGCCCGCGAGCTGGCCGCCGACTGCCTGGTCGCCGTCGGCGGCGGCTCGACGACCGGCCTGGCCAAGGCGGTGTCCGCACGGACCGGGCTGCCGCAGGTCGTCGTTCCCACCACCTACTCCGGCTCCGAGGTCACACCCGTGCTGGGCGAGACCGAGAACGGCGTGAAGACCACCCGCTCGGCACCGGAGATCCGGCCCGGCACGGTCCTGTACGACGTCGACCTCACCCTCGGCCTGCCGGTGCCGGTCTCCGTCACCAGCGGCATCAACGCCATGGCGCACGCGGTCGAGGAGCTGTACGCACCGGAAACCGACCCGGTGACCGACCAACTCGCGCTCCGGGCGATCGAGTTGCTGGCCGGTGCGCTGCCCCGGGTCGTCGCCGACCCCGCCGACCGGGAGGCCCGCGCCGACGCGCTGGAGGCCGCCTGGCTGGCCGGTACCTGCCTCGGCAGCGTCGGCATGGGCCTGCACCACAAGCTGTGCCACACCCTCGGCGGCTCCTTCGGCCTGCCGCACGCGCCCACGCACACCGTCGTACTCCCGTACGCCATGGCCCACAACGCGCCCGCCGCGCCCGACGCCATGCGCCGTATCGCCCGTGCGTTGGGTGCCGCGGATGCGCCCACCGCCGTGCACGACCTGATCCGGCGGCTCGGCGCGCCGACGAGCCTTGCCGAGCTCGGTCTGGCGGAAGCCGATCTGCCGCGCGCCGCCCGGCTCGCCACCGCCACGCCCTACCCCAACCCCCGTGAGGTTACCGAGGACGGCATCGCGGCGCTCCTCGCCGATGCCTTCGCGGGTCGCCGCCCGGCGCCCGCCGAACCCCTCGCCGACTCCCTGCACACCCTCCTCGCACAGGTCACCGCCGGTTTCGCGGGGGCGCCCGACGCACGCGTACGCCAGCTGCTGACCGACCTCACCCGCCGCCTGCACGGCTTCGTCGCCGACAACGACCTCACCGACGCCGAATGGCGATACGCGATCGACTTCCTGACCCGCACCGGGCAGCAGTGCTCCGCGACCCGCCAGGAATTCATCCTGCTCTCCGACACCCTCGGCATCTCCAGCGCCGTGGACCTGCTCACCAACTCCCGTACGGCCGAGAGCACCCCGTCCGCGGTCCTCGGCCCGTTCTATGTCGAGGGCCCGCCGCCGCTGCCCGACGGCGCCGACCTCGCCGAGGGGCTGCCCGGCACCCCGATGTACGTGTCCGTGCGGATCACCGACCTGGACGGGGAGCCGCTGGCGGGCGCGGTGGCCGACGTCTGGCAGGCGAACGAGGACGGCTACTACGACGTCCAGCTGCCCGACGTGGACGGGCCGCAGCTGCGTGCCCGCTTCCGCGCGGACGACGAGGGGCGCATCCGCTTCCGCTCGATCCTGCCCAAGGAGTACCCGATCCCCGACGACGGCCCGGTCGGGCGGATGCTCACCGCCGTCGGCCGGCACCCCTACCGCGCCCCGCACGTCCACTTCATGATCAGCGCACCCGGGCGCCGCACGCTCGTCACCCAGCTCTTCGTCGCCGGCGGCGCCTACATCGATGCCGACACCGTCTTCGGCGTCAAGGACGCGCTGGTCACCGACTTCCCCGAGCACCACGGACCCACCCCCGACGGCCGCCCGGCGGACGGCCCCTGGCGCTCCCTCGACTACACCTT
>NZ_NHSG01000213.1:0-8163 GCF_020024005.1 Streptomyces purpurogeneiscleroticus | reverse complement strand
TACCCACCGTCCCAGGCCTCCTCCCCCGCCTCGAAGCCGCCTGGCTGGGCCGTGCCGCCGGCTGCCTCCTCGGCAAGCCCGTCGAGAAGCTGCCGCTGGCGGGCATTCGCGAGATCGCCCGGTCGACCGCGAACTGGCCGCTGCACACCTGGTTCACCGAGGCCGGGCTGGACCCCGCGACCGCCGCCCGGTACCCGTGGAACCGCCGCAGCCGCGCCACCTCGCTCGCCGAGAACATCGACGGCATGCCCGAGGACGACGACCTGAACCACCCGGTCCTCGGCCTGCTCCTCCTCCAGCGGCACGGCCACGCCTTCACCACCGCCGACCTCGCCCGGCTGTGGCTGGAGGAGCTGCCGGCCGGCCGGACGTTCACCGCCGAGCGCATCGCGTACCGCAACCTGCTCGACGGCATCGAACCGCCGGACACCGCCCGCTTCCGCAACCCCTTCCGCGAGTGGATCGGCGCCCTGATCAGGGCCGACATCCACGGCTGGACACACCCGGGCGACCCGGCCGGGGCCGCTGCTGCCGCCTGGCGCGATGCGGTACTGAGCCACACCGCCAACGGCGTGTACGGAGCGATGTTCGTCGCGGCTGCGCTGGCCACGGCCGCGAGCGGCACGGCCGATGTGCACCACTGCCTGGCGGCCGGGCTCGCCGTCGTCCCGCCCCGCTCCCGCCTGGCCCGGGCCGTGCGTTTCGGCATCGCGGTGGCCCGTGAGGCGCCCGACCGTACGCCGGCCGGATTCGACGGCGTGGTGGACCGGCTGCACGCCGCGTACGGGCGGCACCACTGGGTGCACGTCCTGCCCAACGCCGCCCTGCTCGCCGCCGCCCTCACGCACGGCGACGGGGACTTCACCGGATCGGTCTGCCGGGTCGTCTCCGGCGGCTGGGACACGGACTCCAACGGCGCGACGGCCGGCTCGCTGACCGGCCTGCTGGCCGGTTCCCCGGCAGCGCTGCCCGCCCGCTGGACGGCCCCGCTGGCCAATCGCCTGGCCACCGGCATCGGCGGCCTGGACGGCATCGGCTTCGACGCGCTGGCCCGCGAGACGGCGGCCCTGGCCCACACGAACCCACCCAACGAGCAGCGGGCCGCGGCCCCCGATGAGGACCACGACCCGCTGTGCCCGGCGAACGGCCGGGACAGGACGCGCTAGGACTTCTTGTTGCCGGTGCGCCCGGCGCCGTCCTTCGCCCGGTCGGCGTCTTCCGCCCCGTCGGCGTCTTCCATGCCCTCGGCGGACGCGTCGTCCTCGGCCGGCCCGTCGCCCGCGCCGTCCGTCGCGCCGTCCTCCGGCTCGTCCGCTCCCGGCTCGACGACCGCTTCCCGGCCCGGCGACCGCTTCGCCGAGACCACCATGTACACCAGCGCCAGGACCAGGACGATCAGCGCCGTCCACACGTTCAGCCGCAGGCCCAGGATGTGGTGCGCCTCGTCGACCCGCATGTACTCGATCCATGTTCGGCCCGCGCAGTACGAGGCGACGTACAGCGCGAACGCCCGGCCGTGCCCCAGCCTGAACCGCCGGTCAGCCCAGATGACCAGGATCGCGACGCCGATGCACCACAGGGACTCGTACAGGAACGTGGGGTGGTACGTGCCGCCCACGCGCCCGATCGTCGGGTCCGAGGTGATCTGCAGCGCCCACGGCACGTCCGTCTTCCTGCCGTACAGCTCCTGGTTGAACCAGTTGCCCCAGCGGCCCATCGCCTGTGCCAGCGCGATGCCCGGCGCGACCGCGTCCGCGTACGCGGGCAGCGGGATGCCCCGGCGGCGGCAGCCGATCCAGGCACCGACCGCGCCCAGCGCGATCGCGCCCCAGATACCGAGGCCGCCCTCCCAGACGTAGAACGCCTTGACCGGGTCGCCGCCCTCGCCGAAGTACGGCTCGTACGTCGTGATGACGTGGTAGAGCCGCCCTCCGATCAGGCCGAACGGCACCGCCCACACGGCGATGTCGGCGACCGTCCCGCTCCGGCCACCGCGCTGGATCCAGCGCCTGTTGCCGAGCCAGACGGCGATGAAGACGCCGATGATGATGCAGAATGCGTAGCCGCGCAGCGGGATCGGGCCGAGATGCACGACTCCGGTCGACGGGCTGGGAATGAATGCGAGGTCCATGGCAGCCCTGACGCTACCGCGCCGGGCGGGCCGGGCGGCAACCCACCCCGCAACGGCTCAGTAACGACCCCCCGGACGGCACTTCTCCGCCGTGGTTCTCCGTGCTTCTTCACTTCTTCTTGTTCGCGTCCAGCACCATCTGCTTCAGCTTCTGCGGGGTCACCTGCGCGCTCGGGTCCGCGAAGATGTTCTTCCCGTTGAGGATGACGCTCGGGGTGCCCTGCAGGCCGGCGTTCTGGAACGCCTCCTGCGACTTCTGCGCGAAGCCGTTGTACTTCCCGTCCTGCACGCAGGAGCGGAAGTCCTGGGTCACCAGGCCCGGGACCTTCCCCGCCAGCTGGATCAGATACTTCTTGCTGGCATACCGGTCCTGCTGCTCGGGGGGCTGGCTGCTGAACAGCACGTCGTGGTACTCGCGGAACTTGCCGCCGTTCTGCGCGCACAGTGCCGCATTGGCGGCGTTCAGCGAGCCCTTGCCGCCCATGTTGCCGTCGATGAGCAGGGCGAGGTGGTAGTCGGTCCGCAGCTGGCCGCTGTCCTCGAGCTCATGCAGGGTCGAGCGGAAGCCCGTCTCGAACTGCTTGCAAGCGGGACAGCGGAAGTCCTCCCACACCTGGAGCGTGGACGGTGCGCTCTTCTTGCCGACGGTGACCATCGGCTTGTCCCCGCCCGTCGCTCCCTTCGGCGCGGCGACCGGCGCGCTCTTGTCCTCGCCCGTCGACGACGCCCAGAGGGCGATGCCGGCGGCCACCGCCAGGACGACGACCACCGCCCCGGCGACCTTCGCCTGCCGGCCGCGCCGGGCGCGGGCCTTTTCCTTCTCGCGCTGTGCCTGCAGCCGCTCGCGGGCGCTGCCATCGGCTCGGGTTTTCTGGCTCACACCCGTGAAAAACGAGGCGGAGGGACGCGACTGCGCCCCTCCGCCCCGGTTTTCGTCCTATCGAGGGACCTGCCCGGCGTGCGCTTTACGCGCGCCGGTTACGGGTCTTACGCCCGTACGCCCTTGGCCAGCTCCCCGGCCAGCTCCCGTACGCCCGCGAGCCCGGCCTCCAGGTCGCCCTCGTGCGCCAGCAGCCGCTTCACGAACGCCGAGCCGACGATGACCCCGTCCGCGAACTGCGCGACCTCCGCGGCCTGCTCGGCGTTGGAGACGCCGAGGCCCACGCAGACCGGCAGGTCGGTGGTGGCGCGGGTGCGCGCGACCAGGTCCTGGGCCTCCCGGCCGACGGACTCGCGGGTGCCGGTGACGCCCATCAGCGACGCCGCGTACACGAAGCCCGTACCGGCCGCGGTGATCTTCGCGAGCCGCTCGTCCCGGCTGCTCGGCGCGACCACGAAGACCGTGGCCAGGCCGTGCTCCTCGGCGGCCTTCCGCCACACCTCGGACTCCTCGACCGGCAGGTCCGGCAGGATGCAGCCGGCGCCGCCCGCGGCGGCCAGGTCGGCGGCGAACCGCTCCACGCCGTACGCGTCGACCGGGTTCCAGTACGTCATGCACAGCACCGGCGCGCCGGTGGCGGCGTGCGCCTCGCCGACCGTACGGATCACGTCGACGATCTTGACGCCGCCGCGCAGCGCGATGTCGTCGGCGGTCTGGATGACCGGGCCGTCCAGCACCGGGTCGCTGTGCGGCAGGCCGACCTCGACGACGTCGCAGCCGCCCTCGATCATGGCGGTGACGGCGCGCACCCCGCCGTCCACGGTCGGGAAGCCGGCCGGGAGGTACCCGACCAGGGCCGCGCGGCCCTCGGCCTTCGCGCCGGCCAGTACAGAGCTCAGCAGCTCGACGTTGCCCGCCATCACTTGGTCCCCTCGTGGTGCGCGCCGAGCGCGGTGTCCGTGGCGTCGGTGTCGTCCGCCTCGACCGCGTCGTCGGCGGGCGCGTCGTACAGCCCGAAGTAGCGCGCGGCCGTGTCCATGTCCTTGTCGCCGCGCCCGGACAGGTTGACCAGGATCAGCCCGTCCTTGCCCAGCTCGCGGCCCACCTCCAGCGCGCCGGCGAGGGCGTGGGCGCTCTCGATGGCGGGGATGATGCCCTCGGTCTGGGAGAGCAGCCGCAGCGCCTGCATGGCGGCGTCGTCGGTGACGGCGCGGTACTCGGCGCGCCCCACGTCCTTGAGGTAGGAGTGCTCCGGGCCGATGCCCGGGTAGTCCAGGCCCGCGGAGATCGAGTACGGCTCGGTGATCTGGCCGTCCTCGTCCTGGAGCACGTAGGAGCGGGAGCCGTGCAGGATGCCCGGGGTGCCCTCGGTGAGGGTGGCCGCGTGCTCGCCGGTCTCCACGCCGTGGCCGCCCGGCTCGCAGCCGATCAGGCGGACGTCCTCGTCGGGCAGGAAGGCGTGGAAGAGGCCGATGGCGTTGGAGCCGCCGCCGACGCAGGCCACGGCCGCGTCGGGCAGCCGCCCGGCGCGCTCCAGGAGCTGCCGGCGCGCCTCCACGCCGATGACGCGGTGGAAGTCGCGCACGAGGGCGGGGAAGGGGTGCGGCCCGGCGACCGTACCGAAGAGGTAGTGGGTCCGGTCGACGTTGGCGACCCAGTCGCGGAACGCCTCGTTGATCGCGTCCTTCAGCGTGCGGCTGCCGGACTTCACGGCGATGACCTCGGCGCCGAGCATCCGCATCCGGGCGACGTTGAGCGCCTGCCGCTCGGTGTCGATCTCACCCATGTAGATGGTGCATTCGAGGCCGAAAAGCGCGCAGGCGGTCGCGGTGGCGACGCCGTGCTGGCCGGCGCCGGTCTCGGCGATGACGCGGGTCTTGCCCATGCGCTTGGTGAGCAGCGCCTGGCCCAGCACGTTGTTGATCTTGTGCGAGCCGGTGTGGTTCAGGTCCTCGCGCTTGAGGAAGATCCGCGCGCCGCCCGCGTGCTCGGCGAACCGCGGCACCTCGGTGAGGGCGCTCGGCCGGCCGGTGTAGTTGACCATCAGGTCGTTGAGCTCGGCCGCGAAGGCGGGGTCCGCCTTGGCCTTCTCGTACTCCTCGGCGACCTCGTCGACCGCGGCGACCAGCGCCTCGGGGATGAACTTGCCGCCGAAGGCACCGAAGTACCCCTGGGCGCTGGGGATCCGGCCCTCGGGGTCGGGAATGAAGAAGTCAGACGACATCCGACGTACTCCTCGTTCGGGGCGCACGCATACGCCCCGGAAGTCTCGATATCTCGAAATACGGGCATCAAGCTACGTGCCGCGCGTCAGGGGCCCGGGTGTCACACTCCGCCGGAGCACCCGCAGGGGTGTCCGGTCAGGCGTGCGAGCCCGCGCGCGGCGCGGCCGTACGGCGCCATCGGCGCCCGTTGATCTGCCCCGGCTCCGAGCCGATGTGGTACCGGACGCGTCGTCCGTGGATGCGGCGCGCGGGTGCCCGGCAGCCGCGCGGCCTGCACCCGCGCCCCAGGGCCGCGTGCGGCAGGCGCGCGGCGCCGACCGTCCCCGGGCGCAGGCCCGGGGAAGGCGACTGGGTGCGGGCGGCGGTCATGGAGGTGGTCAGTCCCGCCCGTGCCGGATGGCGGGGTGCGAGCCGGCCGCGACGAGGTCGGCGACGGCGGCCTTCGGGTCCTTGCCGGTGACCAGCGACTCGCCGACGAGGACGGCGTCCGCGCCCTCATTGGCGTACGCGATCAGGTCGTGCGGCCCGCGGACGCCCGACTCGGCGACCTTGACGATGTGGTCCGGGATCTCGGGCGCGACCCGGCCGAAGTTGCCGCGGTCGACCTTGAGGGTCTTCAGGTCGCGGGTGTTCACGCCGATGATCTTCGCCCCGGCGGCCACCGCGCGCTCGACCTCTTCCTCGTCGTGCGCCTCGACCAGCGGGGTCAGCCCGATCGACTCGGCCCGCTCGATGAGCGAGACCAGCGCCTCCTGCTCCAGCGCGGCCACGATCAGCAGGGCCAGGTCGGCGCCGTACGCACGGGCCTCCCAGAGCTGGTACGCGCTGACGATGAAGTCCTTGCGCAGGATCGGGATGTCGACCTTGGCCCGTACGGCTTCCAGGTCGGCCAGCGAGCCGCCGAAGCGGCGCTGCTCGGTGAGGACGGAGATGACGGCCGCGCCGCCCGCTTCGTAGTCGGCGGCGAGCCCGGCCGGGTCCGCGATGGCGGCCAGCGCGCCCTTGGACGGGCTGGAGCGCTTGACCTCGCAGATCACCCGCACGCTGTCGCCCTTGAGGGCGGCCACGCCGTCCTTGGCGGGGGCGGCCTTCTGTGCCCGCTCCTTCAGCTCATCGAGGCTGACGCGCGCCTGTCGCTCGGCGAGGTCGGCGCGGACTCCGTCGATGATCTCGTCGAGCACACTCACGCGAGCGGCCTCCTTCTTGAGCGGTGGAGGAAAACTGTCACCCTCAGGGACGCGGTGCGCTCCCAGCAGGCACTCCGATGGTATCCGGCCAGGGGCGGTAGCCCCGCATCCGCCTGTCGGCGGTCCCACAACATGGACAAGTACCGGCCGCGCGAGCGGTCCTCCGGGGACGCGGAAATGGCGCGGATCATGGGGCGAGGGCCGATCCGGCGGGCAGGTTGCGCACCACCGTGAAGAGCAGCACCAATCCGCCGACGAGCCACCAGTGGACGGGTCTCGGCCGCGGTCCGGCGGCCGGCAGCCCGCGACCCGCCCGCACCAGCCAGACCGCCCAGAACACCGCGAACGCGGCGTAGCCGAGCACTGCCAGGGCGTTGGCGCCCAGCGCCGCGCCCAGGTCGCCGTGGACCACCGCGTACGCACTGCGGAGCCCGCCGCACGCCGGGCAGTACAGGCCGGTGAACCGCAGCAGCGGGCAGACGGGGTAGTGCCCCGCCTCGTTGGGGTCGACGGCGCCGACGTACGCGAAGCCCGCCAGGACCGCCGCCAGGGTGCCCAGCGGGGGCGCGAGGCGGCGCGCCGCGCCGACGCGTACGGCAGGGGCCGGGGGCGGGTGCTGCGGGCTGCGCGCCACGGGTTCCGTCACGGTCCCGATTGTTCCCCCCTACGCGCGAAGGCGCAGCTTTCCCGCCGCCGCACGGGCCGTTCCGCGCCATGAGCGCGGGGCGTGCGGGCGGCCGGGAAGCCGCGCCTTCGTCGTCGGGCGCCGGGCGTCCGAACGGGCGGTCAGCTCTGCTGCGGCGCGGGGCTGCCCTTGGTGCGCTTGGGCTCGGAGCCCAGGCCCGCCATGCGCATCAGGCCGCCGACGACCGCACCGGCGAAGATGAGAACGATGCCGGCCCAGAAGCCGGGCACGTTGGCGAGCACCGTGAAGACGCCCGCGACGCAGAAGCCGATGAACGAAATGATGACGCCGGTCCAGGCAGCCGGGGTGTGTCCGTGGCCGTGGCCATTGCTCGACATGAGTGCTCCTCGTTGCTTTCTCGCGCCTGGGTCGGGGCGCGGCGTTCGCTCGGAAACATTGTCCCTGATGCGGGGGGAGGACCCGCCATCGGGTCGGTGCGGACCGGTGACGGCCGTCCCCGGGGAGTCCCTACGCGGTGGGGTCCTCGCCCCGGTCCAGCGACTTCCAGATCTCCTCCGGACGGTCCAGGTCCGGCTGCCTGGCCGCGCGGCGCGGGCCGCGGGGGCCGCTGCCCGCACGCTCGTAGCGCCCGGACATCGCGGGCCAGTGCCGCCCGTACGCGAGCGCCAGCAGCCCAGCGATCAGCAGCAGCGCGCCGCCGCCCGCGGCCACCCACGGCCAGACGGTGTGCGCGACGTGCTGCACGCCGGCGCCGCTCATGCCGGTGGCGGTGGCGGCCTTGGCCTCCAGCGCGGAGGTGTCGGCGTTGCCCAGGACGGCGCCGACGACGGTGCCGGCGCCGCTCAGCGCCAGCAGCGCGGAGACGGCGAGGCGGCCCGCGCCGCGCACGGCGAAGACGGCGACCAGCGCGGCGAGGCCGACGACGGCGAGCGCGCCGGGGACGCCGGTGACGTCCTGGCCCGTCGCCTTCTGCGGCAGCTCGCCCTGGGCGACCACAGCGGTGGCGGTGGCCCAGGTACGGCCGGAGGAGAGCAGGGCGAGGGCGGCGCCGAGCGCTCCCAGAAGGAGCGCGAAGGCCAGTGCGCGGCGCGCGG
>NZ_NHSG01000212.1:0-8033 GCF_020024005.1 Streptomyces purpurogeneiscleroticus | reverse complement strand
CCGGGGCCTGGGCGACGGGGAGGACGGTGGTGTCGGTATCCGTACCGGTGTCCGTCCGCCAGCCGCCCATCGTGTGCAGTTCCGTCGCGGCCTCGGAGGCGGGCGCGCGCAGGGTGCGCTCGACGGTCTCGGCCGTGGGGCGGTCCGCCGGCTCCTTGGCAAGCAGTGCCTCGATGAGCGACGTGAGCGGCCCGGCGTTGCGCGGCGGATCCAGCGGGTCGACGGCGATCGCGTACGCCGTCTCGACCGCGGTGTTCTTGCGGAACGGCGGCCGCCCCTCGACCGCCTGGTACAGCGTCGCGCCCAGCGCCCACAGGTCGGAGGCGGGGCCCGGGGTGCCGCCCTTGACCCGCTCGGGGGCCAAGTAGTCGATGGAACCGACCAGTTCGCCGGTCTTGGTGAGGGTGGACGTGCCGCTGGCCACCGCGATACCGAAGTCCGTGAGCACCACCCGGCCGTCGTCGCCGAGCAGGACGTTGCCGGGCTTGACGTCGCGGTGCAGGACGCCGGCCGCGTGCGCGGCGCGCAGTGCGGCGATCATGCCGCGGCCGATGCGGGCGGCCTCGTCCGGCGGCACGCCGCCACCGGAGAGCGCGGCCTCCTTGATGACGTCCCCGAGGGTCACGGAGGGGACGTACTCCATGACGATGCAGGGCAGGCCCGCGTCGTCGACGACGTCGTGCACGCCGACGACGCTGGAGTGGTTGATGCGGGCCGCGGCCCGGGCCTCGCGGCGGGCGCGTTCGTTACGGGTGGCCAGCTCGTCCGGCTCCAGCTGGAGCGAGGCGTGCAGGCGCTTGACGGCGACCTGGCGGCCCAGCAGTTCGTCGTGGGCCCGCCAGACGGTGCCCATGCCGCCCTGGCCTATGCGCTCGAGCAGGCGGTACCGCCCGGCGATCAGCCGACCCTCGTCCACCGCAGCCTCCGACACCGCACGCCCTCCGGCTCCCCCGTAACCCGTCAGAGAACAACGATAGTCAACAGAGCCACACCCGTTACCGGCCGGTCGTCGCCGCGTCCGGGATCTCAGGGTCCGGCCAGGGTTGTCACTGATGCCCGGTGACGCGTCCGCTTGCCACCATGGGCGCATGAACGATGCTTCGCCGTCCGGACCGCCGCAGGGCGGGACCGCCGAGCCGCAGGGCGCGACCGCCGAGGCCCCTACCCTGCCGCCGCCCCCGCCGCCGCTGCGGCGCAGCCGGCGGCAGAAGGTGGTGGGCGGGGTGTGCGGCGGGATGGGGCGGCACTGGGACCTGGACCCGGTGATCTTCCGCATCGTGCTCGCCGTACTGGCCGTGAGCAGCGGCATCGGCCTCATCGTGTACGGCTTCGCCTGGCTGCTGATCCCGCTGGAGGGCGAGGACGAGAACGAGGGGCGGCGACTGCTGTCCGGGCGGGTCGAGGGCACGGCGCTGACCGCGATCCTCGTCGCGCTGGTCGGCTGCGGGCTCTTCCTGTCGGTACTGGGGCGGGGCGACAGCCTGGCGTTCACGCTCATGCTCGCGCTCGCGGTGGCCGGTTCGGCGTACTGGTCGAAGCAGCGGCGGGCCGCGGCGCACGGTGCGGGTCCGGTGGACGCGGCGACCGCGCAGGCCGTCGCTGATGCGCCGCCCGAGACGCAGGCACCGCCCGCGCCGGGCGGCCCCTCGTGGTGGCGGGACCCGCTCACGAAGGACGGCGCGGGGACGGGTACGCAGGCGGACCGCACCGGCTATCTGTGGGGGCCGGCTGACACGCCGTCGTACGAGTCGTACAAGTCGTACGGCACGGCAGCAGCGGGGGCCTCGGCGGTGCCGGAGACGCGGAAGCGGCCACGGCCGGTGCGGGCGCGGCCGATCGGCGGGCTGACGTTCCTGCTGGCGCTGGTGGCGGGCGCGGTGGCCGCGACGCCGTCCTGGCACGGCGGCTCGCTGCCCGCGAGCCTCCAGGCGGGGCTGGCGGCCGCGCTGGTGGTCTTCGGGCTCGGCCTGGTGCTCAGCGCGTGGCTGGGCCGGACCGGTGGCGGCACGATCTTCATGGTGGTGATCACCGCCCTGCTGCTCGGCGCGACCGCCGTCCTGCCGCGCACCCTCACCACCGACTGGGACAGCCGCACCTGGCCGCCGTCGACCGCGGCCGCTGTCCGGCCCGCGTACGAACTGGGCGCGGGCCACGGCCATCTGGACCTCAGCGGGCTGCGCCTGAAGGAGGGGCAGACGGTCCGGACGCACGCCGAGGTGGGCGCCGGACTGCTGCGGGTGACGCTGCCGGAAGGGGTGCAGGCGCGCGTACGGGTCGACGTGGGGCTCGGCGACATCCGGCTGCCCGGCGAGGCGGCCGAGGACATCGACGTCGCGCCCGACCGGACGCGCACCGTCACGCTGCCCGCGCACGGCCTGAAGAAGGGCGAGCGGCCGCACGGCACGCTGGACCTGCGGCTGGAGGTCGGCGTCGGCCAGGCGGAAGTGGCGTACGTGGGAGCGACACCGGAGCTACCGGCGAAACCGGAGGAACCGGCAAAGCCAGAGGCACCGGCAAAGCCGGAGGTACCGGGGAAGCCGGCAGCGCCGGCGCATGAGGAGGTGGCCGACCGTGCTGCGGCATGAGTTCCAGCCCGCCCGGCTCGTCACGGGCCTGACCGCGCTCGGCATCGGCGGCGTCTATGTACTGGACGCCGCCGGCCGGGTCGACGTGCCTGGCGCGTGGCCGCTGATCGCGCTCCCCGCCGGCCTCTTCCTCTCGGGCGGCGTCTCGGCGCTGTACGGCCTGGTCCGCCGCCGGAGGCGGGGCGCGGAGCTGCCGCTGCCGGAGGAGCGGCCGGTCAGCCGATGAGCCGGCGGCCGAAGCGGCGGCGGCGCTTGGCGTAGAGCGCGTCGAGGGAGAAGTACGGCGTGCCGGCGAGGATCAGCGGCAGCCAGGCCATCAGGTACGCCAGGTCGTTGCCGAAGTAGTACGGCGTCGTCGACCAGCTGACGGTCAGCCAGAAGCTCAGCGAGATCAGCGCGCCGCCGGTCGCCGCGAGCCGGCCGAGGAGGCCGAGCAGTATGCCGATGCCGGCCGCCAGTTCGCCCGCCGCGATGATGTAGCCGAAGACCGCCGGGCTGTTCAGCGCCAGGTCGACCAGTTGCGGCACCCCGGCGGCGGGCCGGGACTGCCGCATGAACTCGCCGATCGAGCCGTTGCCGGAGGCCGCGAAGAACCCCGGCTCGGTGAGCTTGTCCAGGCCCGCGTAGACGAAGGTCACGCCGAGGAAGATCCGCAGCGGCAGCAGCGCGTACCGGCCCAGTGTCGCGCGCAGTCCCGACGGCCCCGCGTCACCGCCGGTCCCTCCGTGACCCATCGCGAGCGAGCTTCCTCTGTGCACCATGGTGTCCTCCCGCCTCTGTGCCGCCGCCCGGCGCGGACGATTCTGCCCACGGGCGGGCGTTCGAAGACTGATACGGGCCGGACGTCACAGAACATTCAACGGAAGCGGACGGCACCAGGATGCGCGCCGCACCCGTACATCACTCGTGAACGGCCCGCGGGCTCCTAGGGGATCACTCCTGGATGAACAGCGGGTACGCGGCGGATTCGACGCCCGCCGCCGTGATGACGCGGACCTCGGCGCGGCCCGGCTCCACGTCGGCCGGTACGGGCACGACCAGTACGTCGTCCGCCGGGTTCGCGAAGCCGCCGGGGACCGGCACCAGCGGGACGTGCACGTCGACGCCCCCGATGCGGACGACCGTGCGGGCCAGCCGGTGCGGCGGCTGCGCGCCCGGCGGGACGAAGCCGCTGCCACGGATCTCGATGTCGTCGCCGGTGCGGACCGGCCCGTCCAGGCCGCCGATCTCCCGGGCCCGTACGACGGACAGCACGACCGGGCGGGCGCCCTCCGCGTACTTGCCCGCCAGGTACGTCGCCGCGCTGACCGCGGCCAGCGCCACCAGCCCCCACGGGAGATCCGGGAGCCGATCCGGTTCGGTGCCGAGGCGGACCGCGGCGAAGACCACGGCCACCGCGTTGAGCAGGACGTACTGCGCGTCCGCGAAGCTGCCGCGGCCGGCGTCGTCGGTCAGCAGGTCCCCGGCGCGCGGGTATTCGGCGGGCACCTTCTGCTGGCGCCCGGTGGCGAGACGTACGGACACCAGCCGGGCGGCGACGGCCGCCGCCGCGCAGGCCAGCGCCACGACGGTGAGCAGCCCGGCAGCGCGCGAGAGGTCGAGCCCGGCCAGCAGGCGGCGGCGCCCGTCGGCGTCCGGGGCCAGCGCCAGCCGGGCTGCGAACATCAGTACCACCCAGACGACGGGCAGCAGCCAGGCGGCGGCGACCGTGCGGGAGGTGGACAGGCGGCTGTCGGCGCCGGTGAGGGGCGCGAGGAGGCCGCCTTGGGCGCGGTGCCGCCAGGCGAGCGCGGTGAGCAGCGCGGCCAGGACGACGGCCGCGGCCAGCGCTGCCGTACGGGCGTCGGTCCAGCCCGCGCCGATCGCGGTCAGCGCCTGCCCGATGAGCAGCGCGGCGACGGCGCCCCACAGCACGAGCGGGGTGCGGCGCCAGAGCGTCTCGCGCCGGGCGCGGCCTTCGGCGGCGGCGCGTTCGGCGACCGTGCGGGCCGCCTGGGCCAGTTCGTCGGAGATCCACTGGCGGGCGGCGCCGGCGGAGTGCGCGAGCGCGGCCGGTACGCCGTGCCCCGCGGCGAAGTCCTCCCGCAGCGTGAGGAACGCGGCGACCGCCTGTCGGTGCCCGGTCCGGGCGCCGTCCGGGCAGTCCCCGCAGCCGCATTCGCGACGGGCCCCCGCCCCCGTACTCCCCTTCGTACTCGCACTCGTACTCGTGCTCGTCTCCGCCCCTGTCCCCGCCACCGCGTCCACCGACACTTCCGTACCGCCCGCTACCCGTAGTCGCCGTGAACCGCTCCCTGATGGCAGCGATGGCTGCGCATTGTGCCGAGGTGGCGGGGCGGGCGCCAACCGCGCTGTTCCGGGGCCTGCGGGCGGAGCCTTCCGGCACCGGCTCGGGCAGTCAGCCGAACAGCTCCGGCTCCTCGCGGCTGATCTGCTGGAACAGCGGCTGGTAGTTGATCCACGCGACCAGGTCGCTGCCGAGCTGCTCGCGCGTGCGCAGCGCGTCGCCGTGATCGATGAGTACGGGCTTGCCCGCGGCCTTCGCGGTGAGCTGCACCTGGCAGGAACGTTCCATGGTGAGGAACCACCAGGCCGCGGCGTCCACGGAGTCGCCGACCGTCAGCAGTCCGTGGTTGCGCAGGATCACCGCCTTGCGCGGCCCGAGCGCGGCCGCGATCCGCGCGCCCTCCGCCTCGTCCACGACGACCCCCGTGTACTCGTCGAACAGCGCGTGGTCCTCGTAGAACGCGCACACGTCCTGCGTGATCGGCTCCAGCGGCTCGCCGAGCGCGGCCAGCGCCCTGCCGTACGTGGAGTGGCTGTGCGCCGCGGCGACGACGTCGGGGCGGGCGGCGTGGATCTGCGCGTGGACCGCGAACGCGGCCTGGTTGACGTGGTGGCGGCCGTCGACGACCTGCCCCTCGCGGTTGACGAGGAGCAGGTCGCTCACGGTGATGTGCCGGAAGGACATCCCGAAGGGATTCACCCAGAAGCAGTCGGTGAACTCCGGGTCCCGGGCGGTGATGTGGCCCGCCACGCCCTCCTCGAAGCCGTACCGGCCGAAGAGCCGCAGCGCCGCGGCGAGCCGCTCCTTGCGGTACCGGCGCTCCTCCGTGACGGTCGCGTGCGTCGGCGGCATCGCGAACCGGAGCTGGTCGGTGGGTATCGGCGTCGGCTCGGGCATGGCGGCTCTCCTCTTCATACGCGTGCGTAGCGGCGGCTCGCACCGGAAGCTACGCCGCCGTAAGTGAAGAGGCCAGTGGTGCCGGTTACTTCTCTTCCCCGCCGCTCATCAGGCGGATGCCGCGGAGCAGCGCCGAGTGGTCCAGGTCGCCGTCGCCGCGGGCCACGGCCGAGGCGATGAGCTGGGCGGCGGTGGCGCCGACGGGCAGCGTCGCGCCGACCGTGCGGGCGGCGTCCGTGACGATGCCCATGTCCTTGTGGTGCAGGGCGAGCTTGAAGCCGGGGCGGTAGTCGCCGTCGAGGAAGTTCGCCTTCTTCCGGGTCAGTACGGCCGAGCCGGCGAGCCCGCCGTTGAGCACCTCCAGCGCGGCTTCGAGGTCCACGCCGGACTTCTCCAGGAAGCCGATGGCCTCGGCGCACGCCTGGATGTTGACGGCGACGATGAGCTGGTTGGCGGCCTTGACCGTCTGCCCGGCGCCGTGCGGGCCGCAGTACACGATCGTGCCGCCCATCGCCTCGAGCACGGGTCGGGCCGCCTCGAAGTCGGCCTGCTCGCCGCCGACCGCGATCGAGAGCACGCCCTCGATGGCACCGGCCTCACCGCCGGACACGGGCGCGTCCAGCACCCGCACGCCGTACTCCTTGGCCCGCGCGGCCAGGTCGATCGACGTCTGCGGCGTGATCGTCGACATGTCGATCAGCAGCGCGCCGTCACCGACATTGGCGAGGATCCCGTCCTCCCCGTACGCCACCTCTTCGACCTGCGGCGACGCGGGCACCATCGTGATGACCACGTCGGCGCCCCGGACCGCCTCGGCGATGCTCGCCGCCTCGGTCCCCCCGGCCTCGACCAGCGCCCCCGCCTTCCCCGGGCTGCGGTTCCACCCGCGAACGGTGTGCCCGGCCTTCGCCAGATTGACCGCCATCGGGCTGCCCATGATCCCGAGTCCGATGAAACCGATGGTGCTCATGCCGTACGCCCCACTTACTTCCGCGTCGCGGACCTATGTTCCGTAGTACGGAATCAATTTTCCGCGTGGAGGGGTGGGGCGTCAACAGCCGTCGGTCAGCCACGCCTGTTATTGATCGCGGTGAGGTCGATGTCGATGGCGAAGGGGATCGTCAGCTTGAGCCGGTTGTGGTGGATGCCGGTGAGGGCGTAGGTCCTGGTCGCGGGGTCGAGTTCGTAGACGTAGACGACGGGCAGGCCGTCGTTCTTCTCCACCCTCCAGTAATGCGGGACTCCGGAGGCCGCGTACTTGCGAGGCTTGACCTCGCGGTCGCGCTCACGCGAGTCCGCCGAGACCACCTCGACGGCCAGGACGACGTCCTCAGGCCTGTACCAGCTCTGCTCCATCCCGGTGTCTGCGTCCACCTTGTACACCAGGAGGTCGGGCTCCGGCCGGTTCTTGTCGTCCAGCCTGATGGTCATCTCACGATCGACGTCCAGGTCACCGGGGATCTGCGACAGCAGCGCGTTCTCCAGCAGCCACATGGTGCGCGTGTGGAACTTCAGCTGCGGACTCATGAAGACGAGGCTCCCGTCGATCAGCTCCGTGTGCGGAGGGAGATTCGGAAGCCGGTCGAGATCGTCCGCGGTCCAGCCGCCCTCGGGCGGGCGGGGCCACTCGTACTGGTCGTCCAGCCCGTACTCGCGTGCGGCGCTCATGGTTGCTCCCATGCGACGGAGTCTCGTCTGTTCAGCCAGAGTACTCAGCAAGAACGCCGGTGCCGCCACTCATACGCATGAACGGCGATCAGAGGTAGTCGATCTCCGCGAGGTCGATGTCGATGTCGAAGGGGGTGGTGAGCTTGAGGCGCTCGTGGTGGACCGCGACCGGGTGGTACGTCCGGTCTTGCTTGCTGAGCTCGAAGACGTGGACGGTCGGGCGGTCGTCGATGCCGGACATCTCCACGCGCCAGAAGTGGGGGATACCGGCGCCCGCGTACTTGTGCGGCTTCGTGTCGCGGTCCCGGGCTTCGGACTCCGGCGAGACCACCTCGACGGCGAGCACGGCGTCGCGGGCGTGGAAGTACGCCCGGCTGCGATCGCGGGTTGCCTCGGCGCGGACGACGGTGATGTCGGGTTCGGGGGCGTTCCTGGTGTCGATCAACGCAATCATCTGGCGGCACACCCGCAGGTCGCCGGGCACCGTCCGGCGCTGGCCGCTGACCAGCAGGTCAGTCGCGGCGCCGTGGAAGACGCACTGCCGGGCCGCATAGACAAAGCTACCGTCGATCAGCTGGGTGTGGGGCGGGAGGGGG
>NZ_NHSG01000211.1:0-22076 GCF_020024005.1 Streptomyces purpurogeneiscleroticus | reverse complement strand
CTCGAATCCCCTCGAAGGAGCCCCCATGACGACCGCCAGGACCGCACCGACCGCCAGGACCGCTCCGATCGCGTCGACCGCCACGGCCTCCTCCCTCCTCGTCTCTCCCGACGACGGCCGGCCGCCGTTCACGGTCGCGTACGACCGCAAGGGCGCGGGCGAGCCGGTCGTGCTGCTGCACGGCATCGGCCACCACTACCAGGCGTGGGAGCCCGTGTTCAGCGTCCTGGCCGCGTCGCACGACGTGATCGCGCTGGACCTGCCGGGCTTCGGTGCCTCCCCCGCGCTGCCCGACGGCGTGCCGTACGACCTGGCGTCGGTGGTGCCGCTACTGACGGACACCTTCGTGGCGCTGGGCGTCGAGCGGCCGCACGTGGTGGGCAACTCGCTCGGCGGGCTGCTGGCGCTGGAGCTGGGCCTCACCGGGGCGGTGCGGTCGGTGACGGCGCTGTCGCCGGCCGGCTTCTGGACGGAGGCCGAACGGCGGTACGCCTTCGGTGTCCTGACGGGCATGCGGGCCGGGGCGCGGGCCCTGCCGCCGCCGGTGGTCGAGGTGCTGGCCCGCTCGGCGGCCGGCCGCGCGGCGCTGACCGGCTCGATCTACGCGCGCCCCGGGCGCCGTTCGCCGGCCGCCGTGGCGGCCGAGACGCGCGCGCTGCGGGACGCTCCCGGCTTCGCCGCCACGCTCGCCGCGGGGCGCGGCCCCGGTGTGCTGTTCCGCCACGACATACCGGACGTTCCCGTGACCATCGGCTGGGGCACCCGCGACCGGCTGCTCCTGCCCCGCCAGGGCGTACGGGCCAAGCGCGTGATCCCGGGCGCCCGCCTCGTCCGCCTCCCCGGCTGCGGCCACGTCCCCATGAACGACGACCCGGCCCTGGTCGCCAGGGTCATCCTCGACACGGTAATGCCGACCGGAGTGTGACCCGCGGCGCCGCCTACTGAACGACGCACACCCGCTCCGGTGGCACCGCATCCGCGGTCCGCGCGGCGACGTCCACGTGCTCGGCAGGCGCCGGGGCAGCGCGGAATGCGCCCCCGCCCCTGCGCATTTCAGGGCAGCAGCGCCTCGACGGCCGTCTCCGCGATGGACTCCAGGGCGGCGCGGTCCGCGCCGCCCTGGCCGGAGACCCGCATGCCGCCGATCACCGCGTTGATGAAGCGGGCGAGCGACTCCGCGCTCCGGGCGGCGGCGATCTCGCCGCCGGCCTGCCCGGCTTCCAGTACGGCGCGCAGAGCGGCGAGCCGCCGCGCCGTGTCGCGCTCCAGCATCGCCGCGGCCTCCGCGTCCCGGCCGGCCAGCTCGACCGTGGTGTTGACGGTGAGGCAGCCGGGGCTGCGGCCGTCGGCACGGTTGCCGAGTTCGTCGTCGATCACCGCGGCGAACAGTGCGCGGATGCGGTCCAGCGGCGCGCGCTCCGGATCGTCGAGGATGTCGAGCTGACGCGTCGTCATGGCGTCCATGTAGCGGGCCAGTGCGCGCGTGAACAGGTCATGCTTGCTGCGGAACGTGTTGTAGATGCTGCTGCGGCCCAGACCCGTGGCGTCGCACAGATCCTGGGTCGAGGTGGCTTCATAACCGTTCGCCCAGAAAGTGCGCATCGCGGCGTCCAGGGCCCGTTCCTCGTCGAACATCCTCGGTCGGGCCATGCGAGTACCGTAACAGGTTTTGGAACGACCGATACAATACTCGGGGCGCGCCTCGCAATGATGCGGGCTTCCTGGCCATCGCCCCGTCCGCTTGCGACCATGGGCCGGTTCCGCGCTTCCGTACCACTGTCAGCTGGTTGTTCACTGTGCGTTCGGTTACGGGGCACCGGACACCGGTACGAACGGGACGGTACACAGAGCGATCGAGCAACGGAGGATCACATGGCGCAGGGAGCGGCAGCAGGCGGCAGAGCCTTCGGGCGGCGTTCGGTGCTGCACGGAGCGGCGGCCGCATCCGCGGCGCTCGCGCTGCCGGCGATCGGCGGCGCGACTCCCGCGCAGGCGCGCACCGGCCGGCCGAGCGCCGACTGGGGCGTGCAGGTGGGCGATGTGACGACCGGCTCGGGGCTGGTGTGGGTGCGGTCGGACCGGCCGGCGCGGATGACCGTGGAGACGGCGGCGACCGAGTCGTTCCGCCACGCGCGCACCTGGCACGGACCCGTGATCGGTGCGGGCACGGACTTCACGGGACTGACCTCGCTGCGCGGCCTGCCGCCCGGTGAGCAGATCCACTACCGGGTCACGCTCGCCGATCCCGACGATCCCCGGCGTACCGGCGAGCCGGTGACCGGTACGTTCCGCACGGCACCGGTGAAGCGCGGCGAGGGCGTGCGGTTCCACTGGTCCGGAGACCTCGCGGGGCAGGGCTGGGGCATCAACCCCGACCGCGGCGGTTACCGGATCTATGAGGAGATGCGCCGCCGGAACCCGGACTTCTTCCTGTGCAGCGGTGACAACATCTACGCCGACGGACCGATCACGGCCAGTGTGACGCTGCCCGACGGGCGGGTCTGGCGGAATGTGACGACCGAGGAGAAGTCCAAGGTCGCGGAGACGCTTGCCGAGTTCCGCGGCGCCTTCCGGTACAACCTGCTGGACGACAACCTGCGGCGGTTCAACGCGCAGGTGCCCACGATTACCCAGTGGGACGACCACGAGGTGCGCAACAACTGGTATCCGGGGCAGCTCCTGGACGACGACCGGTACACGGAGAAGAACGTGGACGTGCTGGCCGCGCGCTCGCTGCGGGCGTTCGGCGAGTACTTCCCGATCCGCACGCTCCGGCCGGACGGGCAAGGGCGGGTGTACCGGGTCGTGCATCACGGACCGCTGCTGGACGTGTTCGTACTGGACATGCGGACGTACCGGAACGCCAACTCCGACGGCCGGCAGACGGAGGACGCGCAGGGCATCCTGGGCGCCGAGCAGCTGCGGTGGCTCAAGCGGGAGCTGTCGCGGTCCCGCGCGGTGTGGAAGGTGATCGCGTCCGACATGCCGCTGGGGCTGGTCGTGCCGGACGGGAAGACCCGTTTCGAGGCGGTGGCGCAGGGCGATCCGGGGCAGCCGCTGGGGCGGGAGCTGCAGATCGCCGAGTTGCTGCGGCACATCAAGCACCGGCGGATCACGGGCACGGTGTGGCTGACGGCGGACGTGCACTACACCTCGGCGCAGCACTACGACCCCTCGCGCGCGGCGTTCAAGGACTTCGAGCCGTTCTGGGAGTTCGTCTCCGGGCCGCTGAACGCGGGCGGATTCCCCTCGCTCAAGCTGGACGGGACCTTCGGGCCCGAGCAGCGGTTCCTGAAGGCGCCGGACCGCGCGAACACCTCGCCGGCCGAGACGCCGCAGTACTTCGGCGAGATCGACATCGACGGCGGGAGCGGGGAGCTGACTGCGCGGCTGCGGCAGGACAGCGGCGAGGTACTGTTCAGCCAGACCCTGCAACCGGGGCGAGTCGGACAGTAAAGGCGTTTGGTTCGAAGGTGTCGGTACAGGCAATTGCGTCCTTTACCTGGCGGACACAAGACGTTTGTGATCATGCAACACCGGTCGGTGATGCTGGAGTGCATGACTGAGAAGTACTTGTCCGAGAAAACGCCGAACCGCAGTGCCCGCCGCCATCACTGGCGGCGGGACGTCGTCGAACTGGCCGCCCTCTTCACCGCCGTCGCGGTGGCCGACTCCGTCGCCAACGCCGTGGCGCACGGCCCGTCGGGCCCGGTGTTCCTGTGCGCCTCGGCCGTCGCGCTGCTCGCCACGGCGGGCTTCCACGTGTGGTGGGCACGGCGCCACGAACACGCCCCTCCGCCGGGCGATACCGGCGCCGCGGCGTCGTCGGCCCCCGCCCTCGCCGAGGGTACGGAGCTCCCCGAGACGACGCTGTGGCGCATGCGGACGACCGTACGGGACGAGCCGGGCAGCCTGGCCGCACTGTGCCAGGCGCTGGCCGCGCACCGGGTCGACATCCTGAGCCTGCAGACCCACCCGCTGTCGGACGGCACGGTGGACGAGTTCCTGCTGCGGGTGCCGGGCACCCCCGAGCGGGGCGTGCTGGCGGGCGCGGTGATCGCGGCGGGCGGCCGGGACACCTGGCTGGAACGCGCCGATGCCCATGATCTGGTCGACGCGCCGGCCCGTATGCTGTCCCTGGCCACCCGAACGGCCCTGGACTCCGCTGAACTGCCTCTGGCGCTGCGGCAGTTGCTGGGCCGTTGCACCATCCACTCGGTACCCGCGCGCACGCTGAAGGGCGAGCCGCAGGCCGAACAAGTGCCGGACGACGGCGTACTTGAGGACCACACCATGAAGTTCCGCGACCCGTCCGGGGGTGCGCTCATCATCGAGCGGCCGCAGCTGCCCTTCACGCCCACCGAGTTCGCCCGGGTCCGGGCGCTGGTGGAGCTGGACGCCCGGCTCGGCCAGCGGGTCCCGGAGCGCCGGGACACCCTCACCCTCCCCGCGGGCAACCACATCACCGTACGCCGCGCCGACCCCTCCGACCTGACGGCAGCGCGCGAGATGCACGACCGCTGCTCGGAGCGGACGCTGTCGCTGCGCTACCACGGCCCTGTACAGGACTCCGTCCGCTACCTCGACCACCTGCTGAGCCCGCGGCACGGCCGCACGCTGGCCGTGGAGACCGCGTCCGGGCGGCTGGTGGCCCTCGGCCACCTGCTGTGGGACGGCGACGAGACCGAGGTGGCGCTGCTGGTGGAGGACGCGTGGCAGCGCCGCGGCATCGGCGCCGAGCTGCTGGAGCGGCTGGTCGGCATGGCCGCCGAGACGGGGAGCGAGAGCGTGTACGCGATCACGCAGGCGTCCAACACCGGGATGGTGGCGGCCATGCGCGGCCTGGGGCTGCCGCTGGACTACCAGGTCGAGGAGGGCACGCTGGTGATCACGGCCCGGCCTTCGGGGCTGCGGCGCCGGCCGGAGCCGCGTACCGCTGACCGGCCGCTGCCGGTTCCCGCCGCGCCGGAGACCGCCGCCCGGCGCTGAGGCCGCTGAGCGCCGCGTCGAGGTCCTGCCACAGATCCTCGACGTCCTCCAGGCCCACCGACATCCGCAGCAGCTGTTCGGAGATGCCGCCGGCCGTGCGGTCGGCGGCGTCGACGACGCGGTGGCTGATCGAGGCCGGGTGCTGAAGGAGCGTGTCGACGCTGCCGAGACTGACCGCCGGGGTGATCAGACGCACCCCGGCGGTCACGTCGTGCGGGTCCCCGCGCACCTCGAACGCAACCATCGCGCCACCGAGTCTCGGGTAGTGCACCCGGGACACCTGCGGGTGGCCGGCGAGCCGCCGGGCCAGCTCCGCCGCGGTGGCGGAGCTGGCCCGCACCCGTACGGGAAGGGTGGCCAGCCCGCGCAGCAGCAGGTAGCCGGCGAGCGGATGCAGCACCCCGCCCGTGGTGAACCGCACCTGCCGCAGCCGCCGCGCGAACTCCTCGTCGCAGGCCACCACGCCGCCCAGCACATCGCCGTGGCCGCCGAGGTACTTGGTCGCGCTGTGCAGCACCAGCCGCGCGCCGACCTCGGCGGGGCGCTGCAGTACGGGGGTGGCGAAGGTGTTGTCGGCCAGCAGCGGCACGGAGCCGCAGGCGTGCGCGACAGCCGCGAGATCGGTCTCGGCGAGCGTGGGATTGGCCGGGCTCTCGACCATGACCAGGCCGGTGTCGGCGCGCAGCGCGTTGGCGATGCCTGCCGGGTCGGCCCAGGTCACCTCGGTACCGAGCAGCCCGCCGGACAGCAGGTGGTCGCTGCAGCCGTACAACGGTCGGACGGCCACGACGTGCCGCAGGCCCTCGGCGTGCCGGACCAGAAGGCAGGCGGTGAGGGCCGCCATGCCGCTGGCGAAGGCGACGGCGGACTCGGTGCCTTCGAGGCGGGCGAGGGCGCTCTCGAAGCGGGCGACGGTGGGGTTGCCGAGCCGGCCGTAGACGGGCGGGCCCTCGAACTCGGCGCCGGTGGCGGCGAACGCGTCGAGCCGGTCGGCCTCGGCGCGGCTGTCCGCCGAGGGATACGTGGTGGACAGGTCCAGCGGGGCGGCGTGCAGGCCCTGTGCGGCGAGGTCCTCGCGGCCCGCGTGCACGGCTTTGGTGGCCAGGGCCCGGGGCAGGGCGGGGGCGGTGACAGCGGTGGTGGCGCGGTCCGGCCGCGCGACTGATCGGGTCATGCTCCGATGCTGCTCTGGGGCGCTGACCGGATGGTCAACTTCCGTGTTACGTTCGGTACATGGCCGACTCTGTGCGTCTCGATCCGGTGGACCTGGAGATATTACGCCTGCTGCAGAACGACGCCCGGACCACATACCGCGACCTGGCCGCTTCGGTCGGTGTCGCGCCGTCGACCTGTCTGGACCGGGTGACCCGACTGCGCCGCAGCGGCGTGATCCTGGGACACGAACTGCGCCTGGACCCCGCGAAACTGGGCCGCGGGCTGCAGGCGCTGCTGTCCGTACAGGTACGGCCGCACCGCCGCGAGCTGGTCGGCCCCTTCGTCGAGCGCATCCGCTCGCTGCCCGAGGCGCTCTCCCTCTTCCACCTCACCGGACCCGAGGACTACCTCGTCCACGTCGCCGTGCCGGACGCGGCGGCCCTCCAGCGGCTGGTGCTGGACGAGTTCACCGCCCGGCGCGAGGTGGCCAGGGTCGAGACCCGGCTGGTCTTCCAGCGCTGGTCGTGCGGCCCGCTGCTGCCGCCGGCGGACGCGGTCGGCTGAGCGGACTGCGCACAGGCCGCGCAAGGCGGTAAAAGACAGCGCAGGGCGGTAGAAGACAGCGCAGGGCCGTCACATCACCGATCCGGGCGGCGCGATGACCAGCCGCAGATGCAGGCGAGCGGCCCTGAGGCCCGTGTGGACGGGGAGGCTGGGCCGCAGCAGTACCAGGCTGCCGCCCATGGAACGCAGCGCGCTCTGCACACCGAGGAGGGTGTAGAGCCCGGCGGTGTCGCACGTCGTGACGCCGGAGAGGTCCAGCCGGAGATGTCGCTTGCCGTTCGCCATGACCGACGCGGTGGCATCGCACAGTCCTGACACACTGTCACCGTCGAGGACGCCCACCACGGCCAGCTTCGCCAAGGTGGGCGAGCCGGCGGGGACGGGCCACCGCTCGATCCGTACGCGCCTGTCGGTCGGGGTCTTCACGAGCATCCCGGCCGCCTCCCTTCAGCCCACTCACCGGTCGCACCGGCTCACGGCCTCCATGATGGCGCGGTGAGGTCGGTGTCAGGGCACGCCGATCGAAACCGACCGAAGAATTCCGTCACAGACCGTGACCGTGGCGGAGGCATGTGCCAAGGCCACAGTCCCGCTTCCGTTCAGTCCAGCGCGTCCCGGGTGGCCTCGATGAGCTGCCGGGCTTCCTCCTCCCGCGCGTCGTAGCGCTCGGGGTGAGCGGACACCTGAACACGCTGGGCGAGCTGACCCGCTGTGAGATCGGGGTCGTCCTCGTCCTCCTCGATGGCCCGCTCGAAGAACCGGTGCGCCGCGTAGTTCACGTTCATGCACTGTTCGGCGGTGCCCCAGTCCATGCTGGGGCGCTGCTGGAACACGCCGACCGAGTCGAGGTGGCCGTGGTCCAGGTTCTCCATGCCCGACTCGACGAGGGCGGCCTCGAAGGCGGCGAGCCGGGCCTTGCCGGATGCGTCCAACTCCTCCCCGACGAGGTAGACCACCTTGGCCACCTCGAGATCGGGGCTCCCCGTGGCGGGGCCGGGCGGCGGTCCTTGCGGTGCCGGCTGTGGCACGTTCCCCTCCTGCCGTCGCTGTGCTGCCGTCGTGCCGGTGCCTCGGCACCGGGCGCTCCGTTCAGCGTCGGGCCGGGACGGGCCCGGGGCAAGACCGCCTCGGGAAATACGTACGTCACACACTCTTGCAAAAACATCACGGAAACTGTGTGATGTTTCGCGGAGGTCAGCTGTGATGCAGAGTCGTGGTTCCGAAGCCGAGGTCGAGCGGCGCCGCCGCCGGGTGCTGCGGCAGGTCATCGAGGAAGGCGCCGTACGGATCGCCGTACTCGCCGAGAATCTCCAGGTCAGCGCCATGACCGTGCACCGCGACCTGGCGAACCTGGAGTCCCGGAAGCTGCTGGAGAAGCGCCGCGGCATGGCCGTCGCGCTGCCGGAGGTCACCGTGGAGACCGCGACCCGCTTCCGCGAGTACCAGCAGACCGAGGTGAAGGAGGCATTCGCCGAGCTGCTGGCGCGGGAGGTCAGCCCGGGCGACACCGTGCTGCTGGACTGCGGCTCGACACTCTTCCCGCTCGCCCGCAGGCTCGGCCGCATCGAGGGGCTGACCGTCGTCACCAACTCCGTGCGCGTCGCCTCCCTGATCGGCGGGGCGGGCGCTCCCCGTACGGAAGTCGTCCTGCTCGGCGGCCGCTACCGGCCCGACTTCGAGGCGTGCGCCGGTACGGACACTCTCCGCCACCTCTCGCGCATCCGCGCCACGATCGCCTTCTCCTCCCCCACCGCCATCGACCGCGCCCGCCTCTTCCACCCGGTTCAGGAGTGGGCCGACCTGAAGGAGGCCATGCGGGAGGCGGCCGAGCGCAGCGCGCTGGCCGTGGACCACACCAAGTTCGGGCGGACCGCCACCCATGGGTACGGCGACGCGTCCGGGTACGACCTGGTGGTCACCGACACCGCGACGCCGGAGGAGCAGATCGCGGCCATCGAGCGGCTGGGCGTACCGGTCCACGTGGTCGCACCGTCGTCCGCCAGTACTGACTGACGCCCCGTCAACAACCTTTTACCGAAAGGCAGTCCGTCATGCGTGCCGTCGTCATCCGGACCCCCGGCTCCTTCTCCGTCGAGACGGTCGCCGATCCGACGCCGGGTCCCGGCGAGGTCGTCGTCGAGGTCGCCGCGGTCGGCATCTGCGGTACCGATCTGCACATCGTGCAGGGGGAGTTCGCGCCGACGCCGTACCCGATCGTGCCCGGGCACGAGTTCACCGGCGAGGTCGTGGCACTCGGCGCGGAGGTGAGCGGAGTGCGCGCGGGCGACCGGGTCGCGGTCGACCCCTCGCTGTTCTGCGGGTCCTGCCACTTCTGCAGCATCGGGCGCGGCAATCTCTGCGAGCGCTGGGGCGCGATCGGTGACACCGTGGACGGCGCGATGGCGCAGTACGTGAAGGTGCCGGCGGCCAACTGTTACCGCCTGCCGGAGAGCGTGGACCTCGCGCAGGGCACGCTGATCGAGCCGCTGTCCTGCGCGGTGCACGCCTTCGACGTACTGCCGCGGGACCTCGGCGCGCACTACCTGATCTACGGCGCGGGCACGATGGGCCTGATGATGCTGCAGCTCGCGGGGCGGGCCGGGGCCGCTTCCGTGTCGGTCGTGGACATCAACACCGAGCGGCTGAAGGTGGCCGAACAGCTGGGCGCCGACGCGGTGGCCACCGGCGCGGACGCGCTGGACCGGCCGCAGGGCTGGGAGATCGTCATCGACTGCACGGGGGTGGTGCCGGTGATCGAGGACGCGCTGACGCGGGTGCGGCGCGGCGGCACGTTCCAGCAGTTCGGCGTGGCACCCTCGGACGCGCTGGCGAAGATCTCACCGTTCCGGATCTACAACGACGAGATCACCGTGGTCGGGTCGATGGCGGTGGTACACAGCTTCGGGCGGGCCGTGGAGCTGATGGGCCGGGGCGCGCTGGACGCCGCGACGATGCTCACGCACTCGTACGGACTGAACGACTTCGGTACGGCACTGGAGACGTTCCGGGAGGGTGCGGGGCGCAAGATCCAGCTTCGGCCGGTTATCCACAGTTCCCCTTCCGCGTGACCGACGCCGCTTATGCAACATGTTGCATAAGCGGCTCCGCTGGACTACAAACGAAGCTCGTCGGCACTGTGCGCGCGAGGAGACTTCGGATGAGCCCGTACCCCCACCTGCTGAGCCCGCTCGACCTGGGGTTCACCACCCTGCCCAACCGGGTCCTGATGGGCTCGATGCACCTCGGCCTGGAGGAGGCGCCCGGCGGCTTCGCGCGGATGGCCGCCTTCTACGCGGAGCGGGCGCGCGGCGGCGTCGGCCTCATCGTCACCGGCGGCGTCGCCCCCAACGAGGCGGGCTGCACGATGGACGGCGGCGCCAAGCTCACCACCGAGGCGGAGGCCGCCGAGCACGCGCAGGTGACCGAGGCGGTGCACCGCGAGGGCGGGAAGATCGCCATGCAGATCCTGCACACCGGGCGGTACGCCTTCAGCGAGAAGCTGGTGGCGCCCAGCGCGATACAGGCGCCCATCAACCCCTTCACCCCGCACGAGCTCACCGACGACGAGGTCGAGCAGACCATCGAGGACTACGTACAGGCCGCCGCGCTCGCGCAGCAGGCCGGGTACGACGGCGTGGAGATCATGGGCTCGGAGGGCTACCTCATCAACGAGTTCATCGCCGCGCCGACCAACCAGCGCACCGACCGCTGGGGCGGGAGTTACGAGAACCGCATCCGCTTCCCCGTCGAGATCGTGCGGCGCACGCGCGAGCGGGTCGGCCCGGACTTCATCCTGATCTACCGGCTGTCGATGCTGGACCTGGTGCCCGGCGGCTCGACGTACGACGAGGTCGTACAGCTCGCCCAGGAGGTCGAGGCGGCCGGCGCGACCCTCCTCAACACCGGCATCGGCTGGCACGAGGCCCGGATCCCGACCATCGCGACCTCGGTACCGCGCGGCGCGTTCTCCTGGGTGACCGAGAAGGTCATGGGCGCGGTGAAGATCCCGCTGATCACCACGAACCGCATCAACACCCCGGAGGTCGCCGAGCGACTGCTCGCCGAGGGCCGCGCCGACATGGTGTCGATGGCCCGCCCGTTCCTGGCCGACCCCGGCTTCGTCGCCAAGGCCCGCGAGGGCCGCGCCGACGCGATCAACACCTGCATCGGCTGCAATCAGGCGTGCCTGGACCACATCTTCTCCGGGCAGCTCACCTCCTGTCTGGTCAATCCGCGCGCCTGCCACGAGACCGAGCTGAGCCTCTCCCCCACCAGGCGCCGCAAGGAGCTGGCGGTGGTCGGCGCGGGCCCGGCGGGCCTGGCATTCGCGGTCTCCGCGGCCGAGCGCGGGCACGGCGTGACGCTGTTCGACGCCGCCGACGAGATCGGCGGGCAGCTGAACGTCGCCCGCCGCATCCCGGGCAAGGAGGAGTTCAACGAGACGCTGCGGTACTTCCGTACGCGACTGGAAGAGCTGAAGGTCGATGTGCGGCTGGGCGCGGCCGTGACCGCCGAGGATCTGGGCGCGGGCGGGTACGACGAGATCGTGGTCGCGGCCGGTGTCACCCCGCGCACCCCGGACATTCCCGGCATCGACCATCCCAGCGTCGTCAGCTACCTCGATGTGCTGAGCGGCCGGGTCGAGGCCGGGCGGACGGTGGCGATCGTCGGCGCCGGCGGCATCGGCTTCGACGTGGCGGAGTTCCTGACGGACGGCGGGGAGCAGGCGAGCCTGGACCCGGCGGCGTTCTTCGCGCAGTGGGGTGTGGACACCTCGTACGAGGAGCGCGGCGGGCTCAAGGCGCCGGTGCGGGCGCCCGCCACCCGCACGGTCCACCTCCTGCAGCGCAAGTCCGGCAAGGTCGGCGCGGGGCTGGGCAAGACGACCGGCTGGATCCACCGTACGGAGCTGCGGCACCGGGGTGTGACGATGACGCCGGGTGCCACGTACGAGCGCATCGACGACGAGGGGCTGCACATCACCGTCGACGGTGAGAAGTCCGTCCTCGCGGCCGACACGATCGTGCTGTGCGCGGGCCAGGAGCCCCGCCGCGAGCTGTACGACGCGCTGGTGGCGGCCGGGCATTCCGCGCATGTCATCGGCGGTGCCGATGTGGCGGCGGAGCTGGACGCCAAGCGCGCCATTCTGCAGGGCACGCGGCTGGCGGCGGACATCTGAGGGCGGCCTAGGATGCGGGGTGCCGGTGGTTCTGCCGGACCACCGGCACCCGCACCCCGGCACCGCACGACCGTCCCCAGGAAGGCCGACCGCCATGTCCCTCCCCCACGCGATCCTCACGGCCCTGCTGGAGAAGCCGTCGTCGGGGCTGGAGCTGACGCGGCGGTTCGACCGGTCGATCCGGTACTTCTGGTCCGCCACCCACCAGCAGATCTACCGGGAGCTGCGCAAGCTGGAGGAGTCGGGGCTGATTCATGCCCTGCCGCAGGCGCAGCCCTCGCGCGGTCAGAAGCGGGAGTACGAGGTGCTGCCGGCCGGCCGGGAGGCGCTCACCGCGTGGGTGGCGGAGCGGCAGGATCCCCGGGCGATGCGCGACCCGTTGCTGCTGCGGCTGCGGGCCGCGGCCGTCGTCGGCGCGACCGGTCTGACGGCGGAGTTCCGTCGCCATCTGGCGCTGCATGAGGCGCAGTTGGCGGAGTATCACGAGATCGAGGCGCGGGACTTTCCGCCGGAGAAGACGGCGGAGGCGGACCGGTTGCAGCATCTGGTGCTGCGCGCGGGCATCGCTCAGGAGAGTTTCTGGGTCCAGTGGCTGACGGAGTCTCTCGCCGAATTGGAGGCTCTGGAGAGCGGGTCCGAGTCGCCGTGATCAGTCCAGTCCGCCCCGCTTGACGAGTTGTGCGGCGACGACGTTCCGCTGGATTTCGTTGGTGCCCTCGCCGACGATCATCAGTGGCGCGTCGCGGAAGTACCGTTCGACGTCGTACTCGGTGGAGTAGCCGTAACCGCCGTGAATGCGGACTGCGTTGAGGGCGATCTCCATTGCCGTTTCGGAGGCGAAGAGCTTGGCCATGCCGGCTTCCATGTCGACCCGGCGGTCCGCGTCGGCCTCGCGCGCCGCGTGCAGGGTGAGCTGGCGGGCGGCGGTGAGCTTGGTGGCCATGTCGGCGAGGTAGTTGCCGACGGACTGGTGCTTCCAGATCGGTTTGCCGAAGGACTCGCGTTCCTGAGCGTACGCGAGGGAGTCCTCCAGTGCGGCCCGGCCGACGCCCAGCGCACGGGCGGCGACCTGGAGGCGGCCGGTCTCCAGGCCCTTCATCATCTGGCCGAAGCCCTTGCCCTCGACGCCGCCGAGGACCGCGTCGGGCGCGGCGCGGTAGTTGTCGAAGGACAGTTCGCAGCTCTCGACGCCTTTGTAGCCGAGCTTAGGGAGGTCGCGGGAGATGGTGAGGCCCGGGCCGTGCTCGACGAGGAGGATGGAGATGCCCTGGTGGGCGGGGGTGGCGTCGGGGTCGGTCTTGCAGAGCAGGGCGATCAGCCCGGAGCGGCGGGAGTTGGTGATCCAGGTCTTGGCGCCGTTGACCGCGTAGCCCTCGGCGTCCTTGCGTGCGGTGGTGCGCATGGCTTGGAGGTCGGAGCCGCCGCCGGGTTCGGTGAGGGCCATGGTGGCGCGGAGCTCGCCGGTGGCCATTTTCGGGAGGTATCGCTGCTTCTGTTCTTCCGTGCCGAAGTGCAGCAGGAGTTTAGCGACGACGGTGTGGCCGCCCATGGCGCCGGCCAGGCTCATCCAGCCGCGGGCCAGTTCCTCGGTGACCAGGACGTAGCAGGGTGTGGAGACCTTGGTACCGCCGTATTCCTCGGGGATGGCGAGCCCGTAGATGCCGAGCTTCTTCATCTTCTCGATGAGCGCTTCGGGGTAGGTGTTGGCGTGTTCGAGTTCCTGGACGACGGGCTTGACGTCCTTGTTGACGAAGTCGTGCACGGTTTCGACGACGAACCGCTCGTCCTCGGGGAGGGTGTCCAGGGTGCTCATGCGGGTTCCTTCGGTGGGTCCGGGGGTCAGATGACGGAGTCGGCGCGGAGGGCCGCGAGGTCGTCGGGCGTGCGGCCGAGTGCGGTGAGGATGGCGTCGGTGTGTTCGCCGACGGCCGGTACGGGGTCCATGCGGGCGGTGAGTCCGGCGAGGTCGGCGGGTGGGAGGAGGGCCTGTACGGTGGCGCCGGGGACGGCGACGTCGCGCCAGCGGTCGCGTCCTTCGAGGACCGGGTGGTCGAGGAATTCGGCGACGGAGTTGACGCCGGCGTTGGCGATGCCGATCTCCTCCAGGATCTTCATGATGTCCGCGGAGCCGGAGCGGGCGAAGCGCTCGGCGACGATGGCGTTGAGTTCGCCGCGGTGGGCGACCCGGTCGGAGCCGGTGGCGAACCGGGGGTCGTCGATGAGCTCGGGCCGGGCGAGGAATTCCCGGCACAGTGCGTCCCATTCGCGCTCGTTCTGGATGGAGAAGAGCACGTCCTTGCCGTCGGCCGCGGTGTAGGCGCCGTACGGGGCGATGGTGGCGTGCTGGGTGCCGACGCGCGGCGGCTGGCTGCCGCTGTGCCGGGTGTAGTACGCGGGCTGGCTCATCCACTCCGCGAGCGCCTCGAAGAGCGAGACCTCCACGGGCCGGACGGCGCCGGTCGTGGCGCGTGCGAAGAGCGCTGTGAGAATGCCGCTGTAGGCGTACATTCCTGCCGAGATGTCGGCGACGGACACGCCGACGCGGGCGGCCTCGTCGGCGCTGCCGGTGAGCGAGACCAGTCCGGTCTGGCACTGGACGAGCAGGTCGTACGCCTTGCGGTCGGCCCACGGTCCGCTGGTGCCGTAGCCGGAGACCGTGCAGGGGATCAGGCGCGGGTAGCGGGCGGTGAGTGCGTCGGCGGCGAGGCCGAGGCGGTCGGCGGCGCCGGGGGCGAGGTTCTGTACGAACACGTCTGCTTCGGCGAGGAGTTGGTGGAGTATTTCGCGGCCGCGCTCGTCCTTGAGGTCGAGGGTGAGGCTCTCCTTGGAGCGGTTCAGCCAGACGAAGTAACTGGAGTGGCCGTGGACTGTCGTGTCGTACCGGCGGGCGAAGTCGCCGTCCCCCGGGCGCTCGATCTTGATGACGCGGGCGCCGAGGTCGGCGAGCTGGCGGGTGGCGAAGGGGGCCGCCACGGCCTGTTCGATGCTGACGACGGTGATGCCTTCGAGGGGGCGTTGCTGTTGCTGCATCAGGACTCCTTGTCGGTGCGGCCGTTGGCGGCGGGGAATGCCGTCCGCATCAGCTCGGCCGCCCCCTCCCAGGTGATGCCCGCGAGCAGGTCCGGTACGTCGGGGCCGCAGGCGGCGAGCTTGGCGCGCAGCTCGTCGTCGGTGGGCGGGCGCTGCGGGGAGCCGGGTGGCAGGGCCAGTGTGGAGTGCAGGGCCGTGCCGTCGGCGAAGTCGAGGCGGAGGGTGACCTCGCCGTCGAGGAGGGTGGTGGTCTCGCCGGGCCGCCGGTCGACGGTGACCCGGCCGATGAGCCGCTGTGCCTCGGGGCGGGTCACGGCCTCGTCGGTGAAGCTGTCGAAGCCGGGGTAGGCGTCGAGGAGCGCGGTGGCGACCGCGTACGGCATGGAGAATTTGCCTTCCAGGCCGGTGGTGGGCCGGTCGTGGATCAGGGGGTGGACGGTGCCTGCCGGGGTGGTGACAGTGACGCCTGTGAGTTCGCCGTCCGCCTTGTCGCGGAGTTCGCGGAGCGCGGCGATCGGCCGCTGCATGGCGTAGCAGCAGGGGTACATCTTGATCGCGAGGCCGCCGGGGACGGCCGGTGCCGCGGGGAATGCGGTGGTGGGTGTGCCGCCGACGCGCTCCAGCCAGGCGTCCAGGGCGCGTGGGTCGGCGGTGGCGCCCGCCTGTGCGAGCCGGGCGGCCCGTACGCCGGCGTCCGCGGCGAAGCCCACCTGCAGGGACTTGCTGTGGGTGCCGAACGCCTCCTGGACGCCGCCGGCCGCGGGCACGGCGAGCGCCATGGCGGTGGCGAGCTGCTCGGGGCCGAGCCCGAGGGCGGTGCCGGCCGCGACGGCGGCGGCCGGGGCGCCCGCGGTGCAGGTCGCGTGCCAGCCGCTCGCGTAGTGGCCCCAGCCGAGCAGTGCGCCGAGCCGGGCCATGACGCCGGCGCCGGCGAGGTAGGCGCGCGCGTCGCCGCCGGCGGCGAGGACGGCGGGGACGGTGACCACGGAGATGTGGGTGGTGCTCTCGATGTGCAGGTCGTCAAAGTCCAGTACGTGTGCCATGGCCGCCCAGCGGGCCGCGTCCGGGAGCGGCGCGGCGATCGGCTGCAGCGGGTGGGCGCGGGCGGCCAGGGCGACGGCGACGGTGTCGGTCAGCGCGCGGCGGGCGAGCGCCAGGTCGTCGGCGTCTGCCCGGTGGTCGTGGGCCCACTGGGCGAGGGCTCGGGCGACGGTCATACGGTCCCCTCCGTGATGCGGCGGCCGTCGGCGGTCCGGCCGGGCGGCTCCTCTGCCGCAGATTTGTACGGCCAAATGGTTGCCGTGTCAACGGTGCCGTCCGGGCCCCTGGATCCCTTCCCCACCCTTGAAGAGTGGCCTCTTGACGCCGTCGTGAGCCGGACCACAGAATGCCGACGCCATACGTGAAGGCTGCTTTGTACGTAGCGATGCTGTACATGAATGCGTTAAATGGCCGCCTGTTTCTGGGCTGCCACCCGCTGACCGGCCCGCTTCCCTCTCCCGTACCCGGCACCCGCACAGACAGGAGTCCCCATGCCCGGCGCCCCCGCCGACTTCAGCGTCCTCGAAGAGACCGCCCGCGGCTGGCACCCGGCCGACACCAGCGCCACCGATCCCCTCGCCCCGGCCCCGGTCGCCGCGCTCTCCGCCGTACTGGATCTGCCGGCGCCGGTGGCCGCCGCCGGGCAGCCGCTGCCGCCGCTGTGGCACTGGCTGCACTTCCTGACCTGGGCCCGGCAGAGCGAGCTGGGCCCGGACGGGCACCTGCGCGACGGCCACTTCCTGCCGCCGCTGCCCGAGCGGCGCCGGATGTTCGCGGGCGGCCGTCTGGAGGTCCGTACGCCGCTGACCGTGGGCCGCCCGGCCGAGCAGACCAGCGGCGTGGTCAAGACCGAGGCGAAGAAGGGCCGTACCGGCGGGCTGCTGTTCGTCACCGTACGCAGCGAGTTCCGCCAGGACGGCGAGGTGCGGGTGGCCGAGGAGCAGGACATCGTCTACCGCAGCGGCGGCGACGCGCCCGTACCGGACCGGCTCACGCTCGATCCCGGTGCCGAGCCGCGGAGCGACGCGCCGTGGCAGCTGCCGTGGACCACCGACCCGGCCGTCCTCTTCCGCGTCAGCGCGCTGACCGCCAACGCGCACCGCATCCACTACGACGAGCCCTACGTCACCGGGGTGGAGGGCTATCCGGGCCTGGTCGTGCACGGCCCGCTGCTCGTCCTGCAGATGCTGGAGCTGGTCCGCCGCCGCGCGCCCGAGCGCACCGTCCGCACCCTCTCCTACCGGCTGCGCACCCCGGCGTTCTGCGGCGAGCGGCTGCTGTCCTGCGGCACGCCGTACGAGGACGGGGACGCGTCGGGCGTGCGGCTGTCGGTCGCCGGGCCGCGCGCGGCGGAGCACGCCACAGCGGAGGTGACGTTCGCATGACCGGCACCGGGACACCTTCGTCCCCGCGGGTGGCCGAGGCACCCTCGTACGGGCAGGCGCTCGCCGCGGCGCGCAGCCTGCTCTTCGTCCCCGGCCACCGCTCCGACCGGTTCGCGAAGGCGGCAGCGGCGGGCGCGGACGGGGTGATCGTGGACCTGGAGGACGCGGTCGCGCCGGACGGGAAGGATGCCGCGCGGGACGACGTGGCCCTGTGGCTGGCGGGCGGCGCGCGGGCGGTGGTGCGGATCAACGCGCACGGCACCGAGTGGTTCGAGGCCGATCTGGCGATGGCGGCGGCGCACGGCGCGCCCGTCATGCTGCCGAAGGCCGAGGACCCGGCGGTACTGGAGTCGATCGCCTGCCGGACGGGCGGTCGCAGCCCGGTACTGGCGCTGATCGAGACCGCGGCCGGGGTGGAGAACGCCGCCGCGCTGTGCCGCGCCCCGAACCTCGTCCGTACCGCCTTCGGCAACATCGACCTGGCGGCCCAGCTGGGCGTGGACCCCGACGACCACCAGGCGCTGGCGTACGCGCGCTCACGCGTGGTCTGCGCCTCGGCGGCGGCCGGGCTCGCGCCGCCCCTCGACGGCGTCACGGCCGATCTCGCGGCCGACGGTCACCTGCCCATGGACATTGCGCACGCCCGCAGGCTGGGCTTCGCCGGCAAGCTCTGCATCCACCCGCGTCAACTCGGCGCCGTACACGAAGGGTTCACTCCGTCGGCGGCCGAAAAGGACTGGGCGCGGCGCGTACTGGCGGCGGGCGAGGCGGTCACCGTGGTCGACGGGCAGATGGTGGACCGCCCGGTACTGGAGCGGGCCCGCCGCATCCTGCGGGCGGCCGGCGGCTGAGCGGCCGCGCCCGCGGATGCCCCGCCCGTTCCGCGGCCGATAAGCTGTCCGTCTTCCTGTCCGGCCCGTCCGGACCACGCAGAAACTTTCCGACCTGTACGAACGGCGACGAGGATGTGATGGCGGCCAACAAGCCGGCCCGTGGGCGGTCCGCGTACCAGCAGCTCGCGGACGACCTGCGCACGGATCTCGCGGGCGACCGGTACCCCAAGGGGGTGCGGCTGCCGACCGAGGCCGAGCTGGCCGAGACGTACCGGGTCAGCCGCCAGACGGTGCGCCGCGCCTTCCACGATCTGGTCGCCGAGGGCCTGGTGTACCGGGTCCCCGGGCGCGGCACGTTCGCCGCGCCGCGCGACGGCCGGTACCTCCGCAGGTTCGGCTCGGTGGACGACCTGATGGGGCTGTCCCTGGACACCACCATGCAGCTGTCCAGCCCGCTGCGGCGGCGGGTGGACATCGACGCGGCCGGGCGGCTGCGGCTGGACAGCGACATGGTGCACACCCTCGCGTTCCGCCGGTTCCACGACGACGTGCCGTTCTGCCACACCACGGTGTGGCTGCCGCCGGACGTCGGCGAGACGCTGACCGATGTGGACCAGCTCACCGAGACCGGCGCACGCTCCACGTTCACCATCATCGGCCTGCTGGACGACCGGCTGGACTCGCCGATCACCGAGGCCGAGCAGTCCATCACGGTCGCACCGGCCCCGGATGCCGTCGCGGAGGAACTGGCGTGCGAGCCGCACCACCCGTTGCTGCGCATCGACCGCCTCTACACGACCTCCGAGGGCCGCCGCGTCGAGCTGGCCATCAGCTACTTCCTGCCCGAGCAGTACTCCTACCGGGTGCGGCTACGCCGCTGACCGCTGGGCGTCCGGCGGTCATGTCCCGGCGGGCGGACGGTCGTTCAGAACCCGCTGGAAGAGCCGGACGTCCTGCCACTCGCCGTTGATGTGCAGGAACCGCGGCGCGACGCCATAGGGCTCGAAGCCGCACTTCTCCAGGACGCGCTGCGAGCCGACGTTGTGCAGCAGCGTGCCCGCTTCGAGGCGGTGCAGCCCGGCCTCCTTGTCGGCGTACCGGGCAACCGCCTCGACGGCGGCGCTCGCCAGCCCCTTTCCGGCATGGTCGATGTCGGTCCAGTAACCGAGATTGCCACTGCAGGACGGGCCGTAACGGATGCCGGACAGGGTGACCACACCGACGATCCGGGGGCCGTCCGTCAGCACCCACAGCATCAGCCGGCCGGCTTGCCGCTCCGCCAACTGCTCCATCAACCGGGCGCGTTGACCTTCGAGCGTGTAAAAGCCCTCTTCCCGCCGCGGGTCCCAGGGGCGCAGGTGCTCGCGGTTGCGCAAGTACGCTGCGAGCAGCGCCTCGGCGTCGGTGGCGGCGGCCGGCCGCAGCACCACTCCACCCGGTAGCACACTCGTCTCACTGACCATGCCGGTCACAGTAACTCCGCTGTCGCCCGCCCCACGGCTTCCGCGTGGTCGCGGAACGGGAGCGGGCGCACGGACGGTGACGTGACGTCAGGTCAGGGGTACGTCCAGCATCGCCTTCCGGTGGCTGAACGTGGCGATGGAGTGCGGGCCGTGGTAGGCGCCCATGCCGCTCTCGCCGACGCCGCCGAAGGGGAGGTCGGGGACGCGGAGGTGGGCCATGGGCATACCGAAGCCGAGGCCGCCCGAGGAGGTTTCCGTGGCCAGCCGGCGGCGGGTGATCTCGTTCTCGGTGAAGCCGTAGAGGGCCAGCGGCTTGTCGCGGTCGTTGATGAACGCGATCGCCTCGTCCAGGTCCGCGACCTCGACGATCGGCAGGACCGGGCCGAAGATCTCTTCCTGCATGACCGGGGACCGGGGGCCGACATCGGCCAGTACGGTCGGCGCGATGTACTTCTGTGCCCGGTCGTGGGCGCCGCCGATGACCGTCCGGCCCGAGTCGAGCAGGGCGGTCAGGCGGTCGAAGTGGCGGTGGTTGATGATCCGGCCGTACGCGGGCGAGGCCGCCGGGTCGGGGCCGTACAGCTCCTCGACGGCCTCGGCGAGGGCGACCTGGAGGGCCTTGGAGGTCTCCGGGTCGGTCAGGACGTAGTCGGGCGCGACGCAGGTCTGGCCGGCGTTCTGGAACTTGGCGCGGGCCAGCCGCTGTGCCGTGCGCGTCACGTCCGCGTCCCGGTCGACGAACGCCGGTGACTTGCCGCCCAGTTCGAGGGTGACGGGCGTGAGGTGCTCGGCGGCGGCGCGCATCACGATCCGGCCGACGGTGCCGTTGCCGGTGTAGAAGATGTGGTCGAAGCGCTGGGCGAGGAGGGCGGTGGTCTCCGGTACGCCGCCCTCGACGACGGCGACCGCGTCGGCGTCGAGGTACTCCGGCAGCAGCCGCGCCAGCAGCGCCGAGGTGGCCGGGGCCAGCTCGCTGGGCTTGGTGACGACGGTGTTGCCCGCCGCGAGCGCGCCCGCGAGGGGGACGAGCAGCAGCTGCGCGGGGTAGTTCCAGGGCGCGATGACCAGGACGACGCCGAGCGGGTCGTACCGGGTGCCCGCCGTGCTGCCGGCCGGGAATCCCTCGGCGGACAGGGCGACCGGCGTGGGCCGCAGCCACTCCTCCAGGTGCTCCAGCGTGTGGTCGATCTCCCGGATCGGGAAGTCCACCTCGGCGCCGAACGCCTCAGCCTCGCTCTTGCCCAGGTCCGCATGGAGGGCGGCGGCGAGGTCCGCGCGGTGTTCGGTGAGCAGCGTACGGAGCTTCCAGAGCTGCTGCGCGCGCCAGTCCAGGGAGCGGGTGCGGCCGCCGCGGAAGGTGGCACGCAGCCGGGCGACGAGGTCGGCGGGGGTCTCGGCGGCCCCGGCGGCGGCTGCGGGGGCTTCGGCGGAGGTGACGGGTGAGCCGGTCATGCGGTGCTCGATTCGTTCAGGGTGATGCGTGCGATCGACCATGCACAGCGTCGGCGCGGAAGCATTCATTCCGCGTCGGGGCGGGAGATTTCCCTCCGTGCCGGGACGGAAGGGGTGCCCGGCCGGGCGCCGGCTCTCAGCCCAGCGCCTTGAGCATCTCCGCGGCGAGCGGGCCGGAGGAGGCCGGGTTCTGGCCGGTGAAGAGGTTGCGGTCGGTGCGGAGGTACGGCGCCCACGGCTCGCCCTCGCCGAAGTCCGTACCGAGCTCCGCCAGCCGGTCCTGGAGCAGCCACGGCGCCTTGTCGGCGAAGCCGGCCTGTGCCTCCTCGGCGTTGGTGAAGGCGGTGAGGCGGTACCCGGCGAACGGCGAGGTGCCGTCGGGGCCACGGGTGGCCAGCAGCGCGGCCGGGGCGTGGCAGACGAGGCCCAGCGGCCGGCCCGAGGCCAGCGCGTCGGTCAGTACCCGCCCCGAGTCCTCGTTCGTGGCGAGGTCCTCCATCGGGCCGTGGCCGCCGGGGTAGAAGACGGCCGCGTAGCCGGCCACGTCGACCTGCTCCAGCTTGACCGGGCGGCGCAGCGGGTCCATCGACTGGAGCGTGGCGGCGACCGCGTCCGCGCCTTCCTGACCGCCGTTGGCCTCCGGGGCCAGGCTGGCCGGGTCCAGCGTGGGCAGCACGCCGCCGGGCGTGGCGACCACGACCTCGTGGCCGGCCTCGGTGAAGACTTCGTACGGGGCCGTCACCTCTTCGCCCCAGAAGCCGGTGGGGTGCCGGGTGCCGTCGGCCAGCGTCCAGTGGTCGGCGCCGGTCAGCACGAAAAGGATCTTCGCCATGTCGGTCCTCCGGGTCCTTCGGTTCGGCGGGGTGACGTGGTGCCCCGAACGTAACGGCTGTACACGTCCGAGGCTGCCTACCGCGCCGGATCCCGCATCCCCGGCGTCACGCCCTACGCCTTCTCCAGCCGGTCGGGGTGGGGAACGGAGGGA
>NZ_NHSG01000210.1:0-21448 GCF_020024005.1 Streptomyces purpurogeneiscleroticus | reverse complement strand
CGCTGCCTGGCCGCGGTGGCCGGCCCGGAGGACCGCCCCGAGCTGCTGGCGGCCGCCCGCAGCGGTCCGGACGCCGCCCGCGCGGCTGCCCTGCGCCACCTCGCCGAACGGGGCGACCCCGAAGCGCTCGACCTGATCGAGGCCGCCGCCTCCGACCCGCTCGCCTGCCCGGAGCTCGTCGAGGCAGCGACCGGTGCCTTCTGCCGTATGCGGTCCGTGGCGGCCGTCGGACGTGCCCGTGTGTGGGCCCGCCGCCCGGACCGGCTGGGCGCCGTGGCCGCCGCGCTGCTGGCCCGCCGCGGCGGCGCCCGGGACGCCGACACGGTGCTCGCCGTGCTCCGCAGGACCGTGCAGGCCGAGGGTCCGGACGCGGACGGCCTGTGGGAGCTGGCCGACGGCGTCGGACGGCTCGGCGTCGAGTGCGCCGCGCCCGTACTGCGCCACATCTACCGCGAAACCTCCTCCTCCCACCTGCGCGGCCGGGCCGCCGCCGCGCTGGCCGCCACCGACCCCGGCTTCGCCGCGGGCTTCGCCGTCGAGTGCCTGTGGGACTGCGAGGAGACCACCCGGGAGCTCGCCGCCCGTACGGCCGCGACCGGCGACGCCCGCGTCGTCGAGCAGCTCCGCCGGCTCGCCGCAGATCCGGCCGAGGAGACCGAGGTCCAGACCGCCGTACGGGGCCGGATCGGGCCGGACGCGGCCGAGGTCTGAGAGGTCCTGGGGAGTACGCCGCGCTGCGGGAAGCGGGGCGCCGCCCTCGGGCCCGTGTGCCGCCCTCCCTTCATGTGGCGCGTCGTCGCTCTCCGTACGACGCGCTGTCGACCCCACCCGGGTGCAGCCGACCGCCCCACGGAGTACGCGGCCGTGGACGCCCCTACGGGATAGGGCGCAGCCGATCCGGGCAGAGAACAGCCGTACGGGAACATCGCACCGTCTTCGTGCCGAGCGCGGAACGCCCGTGGCCGCACGATGGCCCGCGTCGTCGCGTCCCAGGAGGCAGCAGGAGATGACCCGGCAGGCAGCGCACCTCCCCGCAGTGTCCGACGAGGTGCACCGGGCGCTCGACGCCGGGCGCCCCGTGGTCGCGCTGGAATCGACGATCTTTACGCACGGGCTGCCCCGGCCGCGGAACCTCGCCATCGCACGCGAGGCCGAGGAGATCCTGCGCGCCGCCGGAGCGGTGCCGGCGACGACCGGCGTGGTGGCGGGCGTCCCCACCGTGGGCCTCTCCGACGCCGACATTGAGCGGCTGTGCACCGCGGACGACGTGGCCAAGGCGAGCGTCCGCGACCTGCCGGGGGCGATCGCCACCGGCAGGGACGCCGGGACGACGGTGGCCGCCACCGCCCACCTCGCGCACCTCGCGGGCGTCCAGGTGTTCGCCACGGGGGGCCTCGGCGGGGTGCACCACGGGGCGCGGACCAGCTTCGACGAGTCGGCGGACCTGGTGACCCTCGCCCGCACCCCGGTGACGGTGGTCAGCGCGGGGGTGAAGTCCGTGCTGGACATCGGGGCGACCCTGGAGCGCCTGGAGACCCTGAGCATCCCGGTCGTCGGCTACCGCACGCGCCGTTTCCCCGGCTTCTACGTCGCCGACTCGGGCCATGGGCTCGACACGTCGGCGGAGTCGCCCGAGGAGATCGCCGCGATGATCCGGGCCCGGGACGCGCTCGGCCTCCGCTCCGCGCTGCTCGTCGCCAATCCCGTACCACGTGACCGCCAGCTCGATCCGCGGCTGCACGAGCGGGTGCTGGCCGAGGCGTGGGATGCGGCGGCGCGAGAGGGCGTCTCAGGGGCCGCCACGACGCCGTTCCTGCTGGACCACATCCGCCGCGCGACCGGCGGCCGCAGCCTGGACGTCAACGCCGAGGTCTACCGCAACAACGTCACCGTCGGCGCCGCGATCGCGCGGGCCGCCGCCGGCTGAGCAACGGGGGCGAGGCCGTGCTCGGGGTCCTCGGGGATCTGCTGGAAGACCATGTGGTGTGGCTGCGCGAGCCGTTGCGGGCGGCCTCGGACACCGAAGTGACCATGTACCGCGTGCGTGGCGGCAGCGCGGCCAACGTGGCCGCGTTCGCGGGGGAGCGGCACCCCACCCGGTTCATCGGCTGCGTGGGCGCCGACCCGGAGGGCGACCGGCTCGTCGCAGAGCTGGTGTCGCACGGCGTCGACGTCCGGGTCCAGCGCGCCGGGCGGACCGGCAGCGTCGTGGTACTGATCGACCCTTCCGGTGAGCGCACGATGCTGCCGTATCGGGGCGCGGCCACGCTCTTGGAGCCGGTCGCCCCGGAGTGGACCGACGGCCTCGCGCACCTGCACGTACCGGCGTACGCGTTCGCCGGCGAGCCGGCCGGGACGGCGGCGGCCGACGCGCTGCGCCGTACGGCCGCGCGCGGCGGCACGGTGTCCGTCGACGCGTCGTCCACCGGGATGCTGCGCGCCTATGGGGAGCTGCGGTTCCTGCGACTCCTGGGCACGCTGGCGCCGCACGTCCTCTTCGCCAACCGCGCCGAAGCGGAGGCCCTGACGCGCGGGGGCGGCGGAACGGACCCGGAGGGCGCCGACCTGCGGGTCCTGGCCGGCCGGCTGCCCGGCACCACGGTGATCGTCAAGGACGGCGCCCGCCCGACCACGGTCCTCGCCCCCGGGCACCCGCCCTTGCGAATCGCCGTTCCGCCGGTCGACGGCGTGCGTGATCTGACCGGCGCCGGTGACGCGTTCGCCGCGGGCTACCTCACCGCCTGCCTGACGGGCGCCGGCATCCGTGCGGCGTGCGCGGCCGGGCACGCCACTGCCGCGCGGGTCCTGCGCACGCCGGGGGCGTCGGCCTGACACTCGGGGCCTCAAGAGGCGCCGGCGCACCGCCGACGACGGAACGCTCATGGGACGTTCCCCCGCTGGAAAGATCCCCGTGGCCCCGTCCATGCCCGGCCCGCCGACAACACGAGTATGCGTGTCGCCATCGTCACCGAATCCTTCCCGCCCGACGTCAACGGCGTCGCACACTGCACCCTGCAAACCGCCCGGCACCTGGTGCGGCGCGGCCACGAACCACTGGTCGTCGCCCCGGCGGCGGCGCAGGACCCGGAGGGCGGGCGGGGCCTGCCGTGCCCGGTCGTCCGGGTGCCCTCGCTGCCGCTGCCCGGATACCCGCAGGTACGGGTGGCGCTGCCGGGCCGCCGGCTGGCCGCCGCGCTCGCCGCGCACCGGCCCGACGTCGTCCACCTCGCGAGCCCTTTCGTGCTCGGCGTGCGCGGCATGGCGGCCGCGACCCGGCTGGGCGTGCCGGCCGTCGCCGTGTACCAGACCGACCTGGGGCGCTACGCCCGCACGTACCTGGGCGCCGGTACCGGGGCGGCCTGGCGGCGGCTGCGTGCCGTGCACACCGCGGCGGACCGCACCCTCGCCCCCTCCACCGCCGCCGCCCGGGAGCTGGCCGAGCACGGCGTGCCCCGTGTACGGCTGTGGCCGCGCGGGGTGGACTCCATGCGCTTCCACCCGGCCCGCCGCGACGAGGTGCTGCGCAGTTCGCTGGCAGCCGGGCGCGAAGTGCTGGTCGGGTACATCGGGCGGCTCGCCCCGGAGAAGGAGGTCGGGCTGCTCCGGGAGGCGGCGCGGCTCCCGGGGGTGCGGACCGTCGTGATCGGTGACGGGCCGAGCGCCCCGGGGCTGCGCGCCGCGCTCCCCGAGGCGCGCTTCCTCGGCCGCCGTACCGGGGACGAACTGGCCCGGCTCTTCGCCACTCTCGATGTCTTCGTGCACACCGGGCCGTACGAGACCTTCGGCCAGACCGTGCAGGAGGCGATGGCCAGCGGGGTGCCGGTGGTGGCGCCCGCGGCGGGCGGGCCGCTGGATCTGGTGGCTCACGGGCGCACCGGGCTGCTCGTTCCGCCCGGTGACGCCACCGCGGTCCGCGACGCGGTGCAGGTACTCGCCGGCAATCCGAAGCTGCGCGCCGCCTACGGGGCGGCGGGCCGGGCGGCGGTCGCGGACCGCACCTGGGAGGCGGTCGGCGACCGGCTGCTGGCGCACTACGAGGACGTACTGGGACAACCGGAGGCGGTGGCGGCGTGAGCAGCACGAGGCGCGACGGTACGGAGTACAGCGGTGCGGCGTACACGGGGACGGGGTACGCCGGGACGACGGGGCACGCGGGGACGGCGCACCACGGGGGAACGGGCCGCGAGGGCCTCCGCATCGTCCGCCTCGCCAACTTCGTCACCCCGGCGTCGGGCGGGCTGCGCACAGCGCTGCGCGAACTGGGCGAGGGCTACCGGGCGGCCGGCCACGACCCGGTACTCGTCGTCCCGGGCCCGGCCGCGAGCGACGAACACACCGCACAGGGACGGGTGATCACCCTCCCGGGCCCGGTGCTGCCCGGAACCGGTGGCTACCGCGTCCTCGCCGGCCGGGCGCGCCTGGAGCGCCTGCTGCACACCCTCGCGCCGGACCGCCTGGAGGTCTCCGACCGCACCACGCTGCGCTGGACCGGCGAGTGGGCCCGGCGCGCCCGGGTGCCGGCGGTGATGGTCTCCCACGAGAGCGTCGACGGCGTGCTGCACACCTGGGGCGTGCCCCGCCGCGCCGCACGCTCCGTCGCTGACCGGCTCAACTCCCGTACGGCCCACGCGTACAGCCGCGTCGTCTGTACGACCGAGTGGGCGGCCGCCGAGTTCACCCGGACCGGCGCGCGCAACGTCGTCACCGCGCCGCTCGGCGTCGACCTGGCCCGCGCCCACCCCGGCTGCCGCAGCCAGGAGCTGCGCCGGCGGATCGGCGGCGGCGCGTCCGCCGTGCTCCTGCTGTGCTCCCGGCTGTCGGTCGAGAAGCGCCCGGCAAGGGCCCTGGAAGCCCTCTCGCGGCTCCGGGCCGACGGGACGGACGCCGCGCTGGCCGTGGCCGGTGACGGCCCGCTGCGCGCCCGTCTGGAGACCCGGGCCCGGGCCGAGGGGCTGCCGGTGGCCTTCCTCGGCCACGTCGCCGACTCCGGCGCGCTCGCCGCGCTCCAGGCCAGTGCCGACGTCCTCCTGGCGCCCGGCCCCGCCGAGACCTTCGGCCTCGCCGCCATGGAGGCACTGGCCTGCGGCACCCCGGTCGTGGCCAATGCCGGCTCCGCCCTCGCCGGGCTGATCGGCCCCGCGGGCGAGACCGCACTCGACGACGGCGACAGCATCGCCGCCGCAGTACGTCGCGTCCTTGCCCGCCCCGAAGGGCCGCGCCGCACCACGGCCCGCCGCCGCGCCGAGCACTTCGGCTGGCACACCGCGGTCAACGCCTTCCTCACGGCCCACGACGCGGCCCCGCTGGCCGTTCCGCAGGCGCAGGGCGTCCGGGGCTGACGGCTGATCGGTGCGGACGCTCGGTGGGTCTCCGGGACCCGCGCGCCCGGCGGTCCCGCCGTGCGCGCCGGTCCGTTGTCACAATGGCCGCATGACGGGACGCTGGGAGTTCTGGATCGACCGGGGCGGGACCTTCACCGATGTGGTGGCGCGGCGGCCGGACGGCGCGCTGGTCACCCGGAAGCTGCTCTCGCACCACCCCGAGCGGTACGACGATGCGGCCGTCGCCGGGGTCCGTGAGGTGCTGGGGCTGAGCCCCGGGGAGCCGGTGCCGGCGGAGCGGGTGGCCGTCGTCAAGATGGGGACCACCGTGGCCACCAACGCCCTCCTGGAGCGCAAGGGTGAGCCCACCGTGCTCGTCACCACGCGCGGCTTCAAGGACGCGCTGCGCATCGCGTACCAGAACCGGCCCCGGCTGTTCGACCGGCACATCGTGCTGCCGGACGCGCTCTACGACCGGGTGATCGAGGTACCGGAGCGCGTGGACGCCCATGGGGAGACGGTCACGCCCCTCGACGCGGACGCGGCCCGGGAAGCGCTGGCCGCCGCATACGAAGCGGGCTTCCGCAGCGCCGCCATCGTGCTCCTGCACGGCTACCGCCACCCCGCCCACGAGAAGCAGCTCGCCGAGCTGGCCGCGGACGCGGGGTTCACGCAGATCAGCTGCTCGCACGAGGTGAGCCCGCTGATGAAGCTCGTACCGCGCGGCGACACCACCGTGGTGGACGCCTATCTGTCGCCCATCCTGCGGCGCTACGTGGAGGAGGTCGCCGCACAACTCCCCGGTATCCGGCTGATGTTCATGCAGTCCAACGGAGGGCTGCGGCAGGCGGAGCACTTCAGGGGGAAGGACGCGGTGCTCTCCGGGCCGGCCGGTGGTGTCGTGGGCATGGTCCGGTCCGCCGCCGAGGCCGGGCACGACAAGGTGATCGGCTTCGACATGGGCGGCACGTCCACCGATGTGTCGCACTACGCGGGCGAGTTCGAGCGCGTCTTCGGAAGCGAGGTCGCGGGCGTCCGGATGCGCGCGCCCATGATGAACATCCACACGGTCGCGGCCGGCGGCGGCTCCGTCCTGCACTTCGACGGCCGCCGCTACCGGGTGGGACCCGACTCGGCGGGCGCCGTCCCCGGGCCCGCCTGTTACCGCCGCGGTGGCCCGCTCACCGTCACCGACGCCAACGTCATGCTCGGCCGCATCCAGCCCGCCCACTTCCCCGCGGTCTTCGGGCCGCACGGCGACCAGCCGCTGGACGCGGACGTGGTGCGCGAGCGCTTTGAAGCGCTCGCGCGGGAGGCGGAGCGGGCGGTGGGCGACCGGCGCGGCCCGGAGGAGGTTGCCGCCGGGTTCCTGGACATCGCCGTGCTGAACATGGCCAACGCGGTCAAGAAGATCTCCGTGCAGCGCGGCCACGACGTCACCCGGTACGCGCTCACCAGCTTCGGCGGCGCGGGCGGCCAGCACGCCTGCGCGGTCGCCGACGCGCTCGGCATCAGCACCGTGATCGTCCCGCCGCTGGCCGGTGTGCTCTCCGCGTACGGGATCGGGGTCGCCGACGCCACCGCGATGCGCGAGCAGTCCATCGAGACCGAGCTGACGGCGGGCGCCATGGGCCGCGTCCGCGCAACCTGTGACGGCCTTGCGGCGCGTACCCGTGAGGAGCTCCGCGCCGACGGCGTGCCCGAGGAGAGCATCACCACCCGGGCCCGCGTCGTCCTCCGGTACGCGGGCACCGACGCGGGCATCCCCGTACCGCTGGCCGACGCGGACGACATGGCGGCCGAGTTCGCGCGCGTCCACCGTGCCCGGTACGCCTTCACCATGGACAAGCCGCTGATCGCCGAGGCGGCCTCTGTGGAGGCCGTCGGCGCGGCCGGTGGCACCTCGGGGCACCAAAGCCTCGCCGCGGAGCGAGAGGGCGAGCTGCGGCCGCTGGACACCGTGCGGATGTTCGTCGAGGGACGGCGCCAGGAGACCCGGCTGTACCGCCGGGAGGACCTGCGGCCCGGTGACGCCGTGACCGGGCCCGCGATCCTCGTCGAGGACGACGCGACGACCGTCGTCGACCCCGGCTGGCGGGCGGCCGCCGGCGACCACGGGCACCTGCTGCTCACCCGGGTCGAGGCGCGTCCGGAGCGCACGGCCGTCGGCACCGCGGCCGACCCGGTCATGCTGGAGGTCTTCAACAGCCTCTTCATGGCCATCGCCGAGCAGATGGGCGTACGCCTCGAAAACACCGCGCACTCCGTGAACATCAAGGAGCGGCTGGACTTCTCCTGCGCACTGTTCGACGCCGCCGGCAATCTGATCGCCAACGCGCCGCACATCCCCGTCCACCTGGGCTCGATGGGCGAATCCATCAAGGAGGTGCTGCGGCGCCGCCGGGACGACATGCGCCCCGGCGACGTGTACGCGATCAACGACCCGTACCACGGAGGAACGCACCTCCCCGATGTCACGGTCGTCACCCCCGTGTTCGACGAGCGGGACGAAGAGCTGCTCTTCCTGGTGGCCTCCCGCGGTCACCACGCGGAGATCGGCGGCATCACGCCGGGCTCCATGCCCGCCTTCAGCCGCACGATCCAGGAGGAGGGCGTCCTCTTCGACAACTGGCTGCTCGTACGGGACGGCCGGCTGCGCGAGGAGGAGACGCGGCGGCTGCTCACCGAGGGGCCGTACCCCTCGCGCTCCCCGGACGCCAACATCGCCGACCTCCGGGCGCAGATCGCCGCCAACGAGAAGGGCATCAGGGAACTGCACAAGATGATCGGGCAGTTCGGCCTCGACGTGGTGCGTGCCTACATGGGCCACGTGCAGGACAACGCCGAGGAGTCGGTGCGCCGGATCATCGCCGGGCTCGCCGACGGCTCCTTCCGGTACGAGACCGACAGCGGCGCGGAGATCCGGGTCGCGCTGACCGTGGACCGGGAGACGCGCAGCGCGGTGCTCGACTTCGCCGGTACCTCGCCTCAGCAGCCCGGTAACGCCAACGCGCCCAGCTCCGTGGTGATGGCCGCCGTCCTGTACGTCTTCCGCACCCTGGTCGCCGAGGACATCCCGCTCAACAGCGGCTGCCTGAAGCCCGTCGAGGTGCGCATCCCGGAGGGCTCGATGCTCGCGCCGGTCTTCCCGGCCGCCACCGTGGCCGGGAACGTGGAGACCTCCCAGGCGGTCACCGGCGCGCTCTACGGGGCGCTGGGCGTCCAGGCCGAGGGCGCCGGCACGATGAACAACGTCACCTTCGGGAACGACCGCGTGCAGTACTACGAGACGGTCGCCAGCGGCTCGGGCGCGGGCGACGGCTTCCACGGTGCCGATGCCGTGCAGACCCATATGACCAACTCCCGCCTCACCGACCCCGAAGTGCTGGAGTGGCGCTACCCGGTACGGGTGGAGGACTTCTCCGTACGGGAGGGCAGCGGCGGCCGCGGACGGTGGCACGGCGGCTGCGGTGTCACCCGCCGCATCCGCTTCCTGGAGCCGATGACGGTGGCGCTGCTGACCGGACACCGCAGGGTGCCGCCGTACGGCATGGCGGGCGGCGGACCGGGCGCACCGGGCGAGAACCGCGTGGAGCGCGCGGAGGGCGGCACGGAGCGGCTGGAGGGCTGCGACGTGGCCGAGGTGGGCGCGGGCGACGTGCTGGTGCTCCGCACGCCGGGCGGGGGCGGCTACGGGCCGCCGCGGCGCTCGTAGGTCCGCGAAGGGCCCGCGCAGCACGGCAGTTAAGTTTTCTGAGTTGCTGTGCAAGAAGTCTTGTCCCGGGGGCCGGTGAGTCTTAGGTTCCCGGGCATGGCACACGAGACCGCCGACGAGCGGCACGAGCCCGACGACGTTCCCGTAGGCCACCGGCTGCGTGCCCTGAGGCGCGCCCGGCGGCGCACCCTGCGGGCCGTCGCCGACGCCGCCGGGATCAGCGAGGGCTACCTCAGCCAGGTCGAACGCGGCATCGCCAACCCGAGCATCGCCACGCTCCAGCAGATCGCCGCCGCGCTCGGGCTGAAGATGGGCGACCTCTTCGCCGCGGACTACACGACCGGGCCGCGCGTCCTGAAGGCGGCCGCGGCGCCGAGCCTGACCTTCGGGGTGCTGGGGCGCAAGTTCCGGCTCACGCCGGGCCCGCAGCACCATCTGGAGGCGTTCCTCGGCGAGTTCGAGCCCGGCGGGTCGACCGGCGACCGGCCCTACACGCACGGCGACTCCGAGGAGTTCCTCTACGTGCTGGAGGGCGAGGTCGAACTGCACCTGGAGGGCGAGCGCTTCGTCCTCGGGCCCGGCGACAGCATCCGGCACAGCAGTGCCGTCCCCCACAAGCTCGTGGAGACCGGCGGCGACGGCGCCAGGGTCCTGTGGGTGATCAGCCCGCCCAGCTACTGAGCGACGGAGGTCGCGATGACGTTGAACGGCAACATCTCCTTCTGGTACCGCCAGACCGGCATTCCCAGCCGGCGCGACCCCCTGGACGGCCCGGTCGACGCCGACGTGTGCATCGTCGGCGCCGGCTTCACCGGGCTGTGGACCGCGTACTACCTCAAGAAGGCCGAGCCGGGCCTCCGCATCGTCGTACTGGAGCGGGAGTTCGCGGGCTTCGGGGCCTCGGGGCGCAACGCCGGCTGGCTCAGCGGCAAGATCGCCGGTTCCCCAGCGGTGTACGCACGGGAGCGCGGGCCGCAATCCGTACGGGAGCTGCAGCGGGCCATGAACGCCACGGTGGACGAGGTCATCGCGGTGGCCGGGGCCGAGGGCATCGACGCCGACATCGTCAAGAGCGGCTACCTGACCGTGGCTCACCGGCCCGCCCAGCTGCCGCGACTGCGCGCCGTACACGAAAAGTCCCTGCACTGGGGCAACGCGGACGAAGTCCTGCTCTCGGGGCACGAGGTGCGCGACCGGGTGGACGTGGCCGGCGCGCTGGGCGGCGTGCACAACCCGCACTGCGCCCGTGTCCACCCGGCCAAGCTGGTGCAGGGCCTCGCCCGGGCGGTCGCCGCCCTCGGGGTGACGATCCACGAGTCCACACCCGTCACCCGCATCGCACCGGGGCGCGCCGAGACGCCCTTCGGGACGGTGCGGGCCCGTCGCATCCTCCGGGCCACCGAGGGGTTCACCAGCGACCTGCACGGAGAGCGCCGCACCTGGCTGCCGATGAACTCCTCCATGGTGGTCACCGAACCGCTGCCCGAAGAGGCGTGGAAGACCATCGGCTGGGACGGGCACGAACTGCTCAGCGACCTCACGCACGCCTACACGTATGCGCAGCGCACCGCCGACGGCCGCATCGCGATCGGCGGACGCGGCGTCCCGTACCGCTTCGGGTCCCGCGTGGACCGGGACGGCCGGACCAGCCCGAAGACCGTACGGGCGCTGCGTGACACCCTGGCCCGGCTGCTGCCCGCGACCGCCGGCGCACGGATCGACCACGCCTGGTCGGGCGTGCTGGCCGTGCCGCGCGACTGGTGCGCGTCGGTGTCCTTCGACCGGCGTACAGGGCTGGGCTGGGCCGGCGGCTACGTCGGGCACGGCGTCGCGGCGACCAACCTGGCCGGCCGCACCCTGCGGGACCTCGTACTGGAACGGGACACCGACCTGACCCGGCTGCCGTGGACGGGCCACCGGACACGCGGCTGGGAACCGGAGCCGGCCCGCTGGCTCGGCGTACACGGCATGTACGCCGCCTACCGGGCCGCGGACCGCAGCGAGGCGGCGCGCCGCACCACCACCGCCCCGATCGCAAAGATCGCCGACCGTATCTCGGGGCGCTGACATTGGTCGGCGCGGTACTGATCGCGTCCGCACCCGTACCGCGCACAGCCGAGAACAGGGCGGCCAGCCGGAGAAAGGCCCTCAGGCGCCGCTGTGTGCCCGTACGAAGCGCACCGGGGTCCCCGGTGCGGCCTGGGCGGCGGCGGGCAGTGCGGACTCCCGTACGACGCCGATGACCGGATAGCCGCCGGTTGTGGGGTGGTCGGCGAGGAAGAGGACCGGGAGGCCGTTCGGGGGGACCTGGACGGCGCCCAGGGCCATGCCCTCGCTGGGGAGTTCGCCGTCCCGGGCGCGCTCCAGGGACGGGCCCTCGGTGCGTAGCCCGATGCGGTTGCTCGCGGACGACACCCGCCAGACGCCGGTCAGGAGGGTACGCAGCCCCGCCTCCGTGAACCAGTCGTCGCGCGGCCCGAGGCGGACGGGCAGGACCAGTTCGAGTGCCGGGCCGGCGTGCGGGACCGCGTCGGCCGTGGGCACTGGTGCGCCCGGTGTGCCGAGCGGCAGCACGGCGCCGTCGGCGAGCGGGTCGGGGCCGAGCCCCGAGAGGAGGTCGGTGGCGCGGCTGCCGAGCACCGGCTCGGCCTCGATGCCGCCCGCGAAGGCCAGGTAACTGCGCAGCCCGTAGGTGGCGGTGCCCACCTCCAGGACGGCGTCGGCCGGTACGTGCACGGGGGCGCCCCAGGCGGCGGGGCGGCCGTCGACGGTCACCGGGCAGGGCGCGCCCGTGACGGCCACGGTGACGGCGCTGCGCATTCGTACCGCGCATCCGGTGACGGTGGTCTCCAGGGTGGCCGCCTCGGAGCCGTTGCCGACGAGGCGGTTGGCGAGGCGGTGGGCGGCCGCGTCGAGCGCGCCGGAGCGCGGGACGCCCAGGTGGGCGTGGCCGGCGCGGCCGAGGTCCTGGACGGTGGTCAGTGCTCCGGCGCGTACGACGGCGAATGCGCGGTCGGTCACTGGGCCGCCTCCGGGTGCGGGTCGAACGGTTGCGGGACGAAGCGTACGAGGGTGCCCGGTGTGAACAGCGCCGCCGGCTCCCGGGACGCGTCCCACAGCACGGCGTCCGTGGTGCCCAGCAGCTGCCAGCCACCGGGGGAGGAGCGCGGGTACACCCCCGTGTACGGGCCGGCGAGAGCCACGGAGCCGACCGGGAGGCGGGTCCTCGGGGTGGCGCGGCGCGGCACGTGATAGCGCTCGGGCAGGCCGGTGAGGTAGCCGAAGCCGGGCGCGAAACCGCAGAAGGCGACGCGGAATTCGGTACCGGAGTGGATCCGCACGACCTCCTCCGGGGTGACGCCCCACAGCTCGGCGACGTCGGCGAGGTCGGGGCCGTCGTAGCGGACGGGCACTTCGAGGGTCTGCGCCCCGGAGCGGGTGGCCGGGGGGATGTCCCAGCCGGTCAGCTCGGCCGCGAACCGCTCCGGTTCGGCGAGCCCGTCGATCAGTACGGTGCGCGCCGCGGGGACGATCTCGCGGGTGGCGGGCAGCCGGCCGGCCGCGGCACGGCGCAGCAGCTCCGCGTGGAGCGCCTCGACGGCCTCGCCGCTGTCGAGCTCGACGAGCAGGCCGTGGTCGCCCACGGGCAGGGTGCGCATACGGAGGCCGCGGTCCTCGGCGCTCCGGGTGCGGTCCTCGGTGGGGGCCGGGAGTGCGGTCATGCGAACGCCGCCACGCGCACGCCCGCTGCCGTCAGTTCGTCGCGCACGCGCCGTGCGAGGGCCGCGGCACCCGGGGTGTCACCGTGCAGGCACAGCGACTGCACGTCGACCTCCACGCGCTCGCCGTCGAGGGAGGTGACGGCGTGGTCGCGGGCGAGGCCGAGGGAGCGCTTGACGACGGTGTCCGGGTCGTGGACGACCGCGCCGGGCTCCCGGCGCGGGACCAGGGTGCCCGCGGCCGTGTAGGCACGGTCGGCGAACGCCTCGGTGACGGCGGGCAGCCCGGCGGCGCGCGCCGCCGCGTGCAACTGCGAGCCGGGGAGCCCGAGTACGGGCAGCGGGCCGGCCGCGCGCCGGATGCCGGCCACGATCGCGCCGGCCTGCTCGGTGTCGTGGACGGCACGGTTGTACAGCGCGCCGTGCGGCTTCACATAGGCGACGCGGGACCCGGCGGCGCGCGCGAAGACCTCCAGCGCGCCGATCTGGTACGCGATCTCGTCGGCGAGCTCGTCCGGGGGGACGTCCATGGCGCGGCGCCCGAAGCCGGCGAGGTCGCGGTAGGACACCTGGGCACCGATGCGGACGCCGCGCTCGGCGGCCGTCTCGCAGACCCTGCGCATCGTCGACGGGTCGCCGGCGTGGAAGCCGCACGCGACGTTGGCGCTGGTGACGACGGAGAGGAGACTGTCGTCATCGGTGAGGTGCCACCGCCCGAACCCTTCACCGAGGTCGGCGTTGAGATCGATCACCGGGTCCGTCATGGGCGTCCGTTCCAACAGGGCCGGCGGGGCCGGACAGGGGCAGGGGCAAGGCAGAGCCGGCCGGCCCGTTTCCGTAGCGGCTGTCCTCCTGGGGCGCTCGGGCCGGCCGGTTACCGCATCAAGCTAGAGGATTGTTGAACGATAGGACAAGAGGGTTGTTGTCTTGTTCGTCGATCTGGGATTGACTGCGTGCCCTTGCGGGCGGCCGCGCGGCCGCCGTACGCGGTCCTGATGACCAGGGGCACGAAAGTGAGGCGCGAGGTGGCGAAGGGGATGGACCGGCGGATCGTGGAGCCGGACGGACTGGCGATGGACCGGGCCCTGCTGGGGCGGACGAGCACCGCCGAGCGGGTCGCGGACATACTGCGCGACCGCATCGCGGAGGGCTTCTTCCCGCCCGGAGCGCGGCTGTCGGAGGACTCCATCGGCGGGGCGCTGGGGGTGTCGCGGAACACGTTGCGGGAGGCGTTCCGGCTGCTCACGCACGAGCGGCTGCTGGTGCACGAGCTGAACCGGGGCGTCTTCGTGCGGATGGTCGAGGTGGACGACCTCAGCGACATCTACCGGGTGCGCGGGATGATCGAATGCGCCGTCATCCGTGGCCTGGGTGAGCCGCCGTACGCGCTGGACCAGGTCGAGGCGGCCGTGGTGGCGGGGGAGCGGGCCGCGCTGGAGCGGTCCTGGCAGGACCTCTCGACGGCCAACATCCGCTTTCACCAGGCGCTGGTCGCGCTGGCCGGCAGCCCCCGCACGGACGAGCTGATGCGCGGCGTCCTCGCGGAGCTGCGGCTGGTGTTCCACGTGATGGACGACCCGCGCCGCTTCCACGAGCCGTACCTCACGCGGAACCGCCAGATCCTCGAAGCGCTGCAGGGCGGCGACGTGGTCCAGGCCGAACGGCTGCTCGCGTCCTACCTGGAGGATTCCCGGGCGCAGCTGTCCAGCGCGTACGCCCAGCAGGTCGCCGGGCAGGCTTCCCGCGGGTAACAAGAAGCAGGCTTCCGGCGGGTAACAAGAATCACCCACCTATTGTCGGATCGTAGAACGATCCTCTACCGTCCTGGCACATCCCCACGAGACCCGTGGGTTTCTGCGTGCGAAAGGCGGTCCCGTGATCGTTCTTCTGGGCGTTCTCGTGGTGATCATCGGATTCGCCACGCGCCGCAACCCCCTGCTGGTGGTGGGGGTGGCGGGCATCGCCACCGGATTCCTCGGCGGCCTGTCGCCGCAGAAGGTCCTCGCGGCCTTCGGTGACGGCTTCGCCTCCAGCCGGGCAGTGACGATCTTCGTCATCACGCTGCCGGTGATCGGCCTCCTGGAGCGCCACGGCCTCCAGGAGCAGGCCCGCAACCTCATCGCGCGCTTCGCGAAGCTGACCACCGGACGCTTCCTCACGCTCTACCTCGTGCTGCGGCAGTGCTTCGCCGCGCTCGGCCTGAAGGACCTCTTCGGGCCCGCGCAGACGGTGCGCCCGCTCGCCGCCCCGATGGCCGAGGGCGCGGCAGAACGCCGCTACGGAGCGCTGCCGGACAAGACCCGCGAGAAGATCCGGTCCTTCACCGCCAGCGCGGACAACGTCGGGCTCTTCTTCGGCGAGGACGTCTTCCTCGCCGTCGGCTCGATCCTCCTGATCACCGGCTTCGCCAACTCGACGTACCAGACCCACCTCGAACCGCTGGAGCTCGCCCTCTGGGCCATCCCGACCGGGATCTGCGCGATGCTCATCCACGGCGGCCGGCTGCTGCGCATGGACCGCACGCTGGAGCGCGAACTGCTCAGCGCCCGAGTCGAACTCGCCACCCAGGAGGCCACGAAGTGATCAAGGCAGAGTGGTTCTACTGGCTGGTCGGCGCGCTCTTCCTCGTGATGGCCGCGCAGATGGCCGCCGACCGCAGCAACCCCAAGCGCTTCGGTACGGCAGCCTTCTGGGGCCTGCTCGGCGCCGGCTTCGTCTACAGCTCCTGGGTCGTCGAGAAGTCGGCACCCGCCGAGCCGCTCGGCGTCGCGGTCCTCGTGATGATCTGCCTGGCCGCCTTCGGGTTCACCGGACGCGGCAAGCCCCGGACGACCACTACGGAGGAGCGGCAGGCGAGCGCCCGTAAGCACGGCAGCAAGCTCTTCATCCCCGCCCTGACCATCCCCGCCGTCGCCCTGGTCTGCGCCGTCCTCGTTCCCGAGCTCTCCTTCGGGGGCACGCCGCTCCTCCAGAAGGGCAGCGAGATCATCCTCGGGCTCGGCATCGGCGCCATGGTGGCGCTCGCCCTCGCCATGGTCATGCTGCGCGAGAAGCAGGCCGCGGCGCCCCTGCACGCGGGCCGCTCGATGCTGGAGTCCATGGGCTGGGCGATGCTGCTGCCGCAGCTGCTCGCCACTCTTGGCACGATCTTCGCCGTCTCCGGTGTCGGCAAGCAGGTGGGCATCCTCACCAAGGCGGTGCTGCCGCACGGCTCGGTGGTCACCGCGGTGGTCGTCTACTGCGTCGGGATGTTCCTGTTCACGGTGATCATGGGCAACGGCTTCGCGGCCTTCCCCGTCATGACCGCCGCCGTCGGCTGGCCCGTCCTCGTCGACCAGGCGCACGGCAACGCCCCGGCGATCCTCGCGATCGGCATGCTCTGCGGCTTCTGCGGCACGCTCGTCACGCCGATGGCCGCCAACTTCAACGTGGTGCCCGCCGCGCTGCTGGAGCTGAAGGACCAGTACGGTCCGATCAAGGCCCAGCTGCCCACCGCGTTCGCGCTGCTGGGCTGCAACATCGTCATCATGTCCGTCTTCGCCTTCTGAACGTCCGTCCTCGCGCTCCGACGCGGACCCTGCCGAAACCGAGTAACACTCCATGACCCGGGTACTTCTGACCGGATTCGCCCCCTTCGACGGGGAGCGCGTCAACCCCTCCTGGCAGGCCGTCCGGGCCGTCGCGGCCGACCCGCCGCCCGGCCACGAGATCGCGACCGCCGAACTGCCCTGCGTCTTCGGCGCAGCGAACGACGCGCTCCGCAGGGCCGTCGCGGATGCCGACCCCGAGGTCGTGCTCTGCGTCGGCCAGGCCGGCGGCCGCCCGGACGTCACGGTCGAGCGCGTGGCCATCAACATCGATGACGCGCGCATTCCCGACAATTCGGGTGCGCAGCCCATTGATGTGCCGATCGTCGAGGACGGTCCCGCCGCGTACTTCGCCACGCTCCCGGTCAAGGCGTGCGTCGCCGCCGTGCGGGAGGCCGGGCTGCCCGCCTCGCTCTCGCAGACCGCCGGCACCTTCGTCTGCAACCACGTCTTCTACGGGCTGATGCACCTCGTCGCCACCGAACGGCCCGCCCTGCGCGGTGGTTTCGTGCACGTCCCGTATGCTCCGGGGCAGGTCACCGACAAGGGCAAGCCGTCACTCCCGGTCACCTCCGTCGCCGAGGCGCTGCGCGTGATCATGATCACGGCGGCGGGGCGCAGCGAGGACATCAAGGCTGTGGGCGGCGCCACACACTGACCTGCGAGGCCGCGCCGTTTCGTCCGTTGTCAGTGCGACGGCCTAATCTGTTCACCGTGACTTCTCCATCCCCCCAGAGCGCTGCGTCCCAGTTCAGCGGGGTGACGCGGCCCGCGCCGGGCCCGGCGGCCGACGAGGGCCTGGCCCGGCGGCTGCGCGCGCTCGCGTGCACGGCCCCGCTGCACGACCTCGACGCGCGCAAGGCCAACCTCGCGGGGGAGTACGGCGTCTACGCCATGGCCGAGGTCGCCCTCGCCGCCATCGATCTCGTCACGCTCCACATGGACTTCGACACGGGCGCCGACCACGAACAGATAGTGGCCAGGCTGCTGCCCCGCATCGCGGCCCAGGCCCCGCGCCGCTCCGCGGCGGAGCACGAGCGCGTCGCCCGCTGGGTCCTGGAGAATCTGATCAACGTCGGCAGCGTGGACCGCGGCTTCCGCGCGGTCTACGGCACGTTCTCCGCCGAGGGCGACTACGTCCGCAGGGACTACGACTTCAAGCTCCTCGAGGAGGTCCCGGGCCCCGGCGGCACGGTTTACCTCCGTACCACCGACGAGGCGGTCAACGTCCTGGTGGGCGCGCTGGACACGGACGTCACCAGCGCCCAGATCGCCGCCGAGGTCAAGCTGGAAGTGCTCATCAGCCGCGGCCGCCTCGCCGACGCCCAGCTCGCCGCCGAGCAGGCGCGGTACCGCACGGTGCAGTACGCCGAAACGCTCCGCAAGACCCTCGACGCCACCCGGCGCAACGTCCGCGCGGTCGACTGGCTGCGCGCCGTCCCCGACATGATCACCGAGGCGCTCGACCACGTGGCGGACCGGTACCGCCACGAGAACGCCATCCTGACCAACATCCGCCGCGCCCGCGACGAGGCCGAGGGACCCGAGCACAAGAGGCGCGCCGCCGAGCTCGTCGACATCGTCAAGGACTGCATCCGCCGCCACACCCAGCTGCAGTCCCGCCTCCTGGAAGCGGGCCCGCTCTTCCGCGCCGAGCAGGACCGGCAAGCGTTCGCGCCGCCCGCCGCGCACGCGGGACTCGACCTGTACGGCCAGCTCGTCGCCCCCGTACTGCCGCTCCCCGTGGAGCAGTCCACCCGGGTCACCGACGCCTTCTTCGCCAAGGGCACGGGCCTGCGCACGCCCACCGCCGTCCGGGTCGGCGACCTGGTCGAGATGCTGCTCAGCCCGCCCCAGGAGCGCGCGCACCTGGGCGCCGAGATGCCCGAGCCCGACCTGATCGCCACGCCCGACGACAGCCGGTTCAGCGAGGAGCAGCTGGACGCCGCGACCGCGCTGCTCACACTGCCCCCGGACGCGCCGCGCCGGCTCTCCGGACTGCTCGCCGAAGCCCGCCGCCAGGACCCCGAACTGCCGTACCTGGTCGCGCTGATGGCCGTGCACGCCGCCAGCCCGCCGGTCGGCACGGCCTACCGCCAGGGCGAGGAGAACCTGCTGTTCGCCGTGGACGACGGTACGGAGCTGGTCGACCCGGAGTTCGGCGGCGCCGACCTGATCGTGGGCACCGCCCTGCTGGACGCGGCCGGCATGGCCGCCGAGCGGTCGGAGGTGGCGTGATGCCGGGAGCCGTGGACGCCGCCCGCCCCGAAGGGCCCGCCGCAGCGGGGCCCGCGCAGGGGCGCACCAGAGTTGAGACCGTGAGCCGCAAGGAGCCAGATTCGTGACCGAGTACGACGCCGACGACGCCGCGCGGCCGGACCCGACGGCCGCCGCGGGCGACGGCTGGGGTGTGCCCGCACCCGAGGCGGAGCCGCCCGCCAAGGGCCCCGCGCCGGTCACCCCCGCCGACGCGGCGGACGCCGCCCGCCTGGTCTCCTTCGGCCTCCAGCCCAAGCTGCTGCCGGCCCGCGACGTCGAGTACGGCGAGCTGCTGCGGCGCTATCGGGACGAGCCCGCCTTCGCGCGGCTCACCGACGCCGTCGCCTCCGGGCTCGGCCTGGTCGTCCTGGAGGTCTCCACCCGCGCCGGAATGGCCGTCACCGCGGCCGAGGACTCCGTCTTCGCGGTCCGCATGGGCGACTACGCCCGCCGCGCCTCCACGGACGCGGGCGACCGCTTCCTGCACGGCCTCGCGCATCTGGCCGTCGCGGCAATGGCCTTCCCGCGCCCCGAGGACCTCGCCGACGACGGCTACATCGGCCGCATCACCGTCAACGGCGTGGACGCCTTCGTCCGCCAGGCGTGCCGCCGCCTGGAGGAGCGCGCCGCCCAGGCCGGCGAGAACACCGACCCCACCAGCGGCACGCCCGGCCTGGAGGCGTCCTGGCGGGTCTACGCCCGGCGCAGCTCGACGGGCGCCACGAAGGACGCACGGCGGCTGGCGGGCTCGACCACCGGCATCATCGCCAAGGCCGTCTCCTTCCTCGTCGACTCCGGCTTCCTGCAGCGCACGGGGGACGACGCCGGAGGCGCGTACCGCACCACCGCCCGGTATCAGCTCCAGGTGCGCGACATGGCGGGTACGGCCGCCATGGCCGAGCTGCTGGAGCTGGGCGTCGTCCCGATAGCGGACGGCAGTGCCTCGCTGCTGCCCGCCGAGGACACCGACGACCTGGACCTGGTCGCCGACGCGGGACTGCCCTTCCACTCGGGCTGACCCCGTCCCCGTACACCTGAATCCCACGGTCGGCCCGCCGGCCGGCCACCACCGATCACCGTCACCACAACGAGAGTCCGCCGCTATGTACGAGCTGTCCCGGGTTCGCCTCTACTCCATCGGGCCCGCCGGTGCGCGCTACGCCGACACGGTCCTGGACCTGCGCGGAGTCGGTGAGCCGGTGCCCCGGCCGGCTCCGGCGCAGGCGGACTTCTTCGAGGAGGAGCCGGTCGGCCCGCCGCGCCGCCCGGCCCCCGCCGGCGTGCTCTTCCTGGAGAACGGCGGCGGCAAGTCCGTACTGCTCAAGCTGATCTTCTCGGTCATGCTGCCCGGCCACCGCAACACCCTCGGCGGCGCCAGCTCCGGTGTGCTGCGCAAGTTCCTGCTCGCCGACGACTGCGGCCACGTAGCGCTGGAGTGGCAGCACACGCTCACCGGCGAGACCGTCGTGGTCGGCAAGGTAAGCGAGTGGCGCGGCCGCCAGGTCTCCAACGACCCGCGGAAGTTCGCCGAGGCGTGGTACAGCTTCCGCCCCGGTCCCGGGATGAGCCTGGACTCGCTCCCCGTGGCCGAGTCCACTGCTGTCCGCCCGATCGTCGAGGGCGCCTCGGGAGCGCAGGGCCGCCGCCGCACGATGAAGGGCTTCCGCGACGCCCTCACCGAGGCCGGCAAGAACTACCCCAACCTCGACGTGGCCTGGGTCGAGATCCACGAGCGCTGGAACGAACACCTGGGCGAGCTGGGCCTGGACCCCGAACTCTTCCGGTACCAGCGCGAGATGAACGCCGACGAGGGCGAGGCGGCCGGTCTCTTCGCGGTCAAGAACGACTCCGACTTCACCGACCTGCTGCTGCGGGCGGTCACCGACACCCGCGACACCGACGGCCTCGCCGACCTCGTGCACGGCTTCGCACACAAGCTCGGCCGCCGCGCCGAGCTGACCGCCGAGCGCGACTTCACCGCCGGCTCCCTCGACCTCCTCTCGAAGATCGCCGAGAACGCCGAACACCGGGAGCGCGCACGGGAGGTGCACGCCGGGGCCGAGCGCCGCACGCGCCACCTCGCGCAGCGGCTGCATGCCCGCGCCACCGAGGAGCGCGGCCGCGCCGCCGAACTGGCCGAGCAGGTCGCCGCCGCCTCCCACGCCGTCACCGAGGCCGAGTCCGCCCGCGAGCGCCGCTCGCTCATCTCCGCCGAGATCGCCTACCGGCACGCCTCCCTCGCACTGGCCGCCGCCGAGAAGGGCGCCGCCGCCCAGCGCCGCGAGCTGAACGACGCCCGTACGCTGCACTCCGCCTGGCAGGCCGCCGAGACCGTACTGCGGCACCGCGCAGCGGCCGACCGCTCGGCGCGCGTCGCCGCCGCGATCCAGGAGGCCGAGCGGGACGCCGCGCCCGCGCTCGCCGCCCGTAGCAAGGCCGCCGCCGACCTCGTACGGGCGTTGCACGCCGCCGCTACGGAGGCCGAGACCTGGGCCAACCAGGAGGAGGAGCGGTCCGCAGCGCTTCAGGAGACGGGCGAGTCGGCGCACCGTGACGCGACCGCCGCCGCGACCGCCGCCCAGCGCGCCCGCAGCGAGACCGAGCACCTCAAGCAGCGGCTGGCCGAGGTCGAGCAGGAGACGGCGGAGGCGGTACGGGCCGGCTGGCTGGACGACACCGCGCCGGACGCCGACCCCGCGCGGGCGGCGCTCGCCGCCACGGACGCCGAGAAGGCCGCGGTCGAGTCCTGGGACACCGCCCGTGAGGCGGCCCGGCAGACCGCCGACCGCGCCAAGGAGGCCGCGGCCCGCCAGTCCCGCGCCGAACTGGCCGCGGCCCGCGCGGAGG
>NZ_NHSG01000209.1:0-9227 GCF_020024005.1 Streptomyces purpurogeneiscleroticus | reverse complement strand
GGGCGCCGAGGGCGAGGACCGCGGCGGCCGCCCGGCCGGGGCGCACGTCCACCAGGTTCACCAGGTGGGCCGAGCCCGCGATCACCACGCCCGCCAGGACCTTGTCGGCCGGGCGGTCCTTCAGAAGCGCGCCCGCCGCGAGCCCGGCCGCGCCGATGCCGAAGAGCTTGACCGCGCCGCTGGTGACCTCACCCTGCCGCAGTGCGGACAGGTGCGCGCGGAAGCCGCGCCGCTGGTCGCCCGCGCCCGCCAGGTCGTCGTACGCGCCGCAGCCGCCCGCCGCCAGGACGGCCAGCGTGCCCGCGGTACGGGCCCGTACGGGCAGTCCGGGCGCGCCGGCCACGGCGGCCGCGGCGCCCACGGCTGCCGCCGGCCCGGCGAACAGATCGACGCTGCGGCCCGCGTGGTTCTTCCGCTGCCAGGGTTCGCTGCCGCCCGGCGGGCGCCGCCGCAGCCCCTCGTACGCGGCGCGGGCCGCCCCGGCCGCCGTCAGCAGCCCCGTGAGCCGCGTCCGCAGCGCGCCGCTCACCGGCCCGACCTCGCCGTCTCCAGCAGCTCCTCGGCGTGCGCACGCGCGGTCTCGGAGTCCTCCTGGCCCGCGAGCATGCGGGAGAGTTCGCGGATGCGGTCCTCGCCCTCCAGGACCGTGACGCCGCTGCGGGTGACCGAACCGTCGTTGGTCTTCTCGACCAGGAGCTGGCGGTCGGCGAACGCGGCGACCTGCGGGAGGTGGGTGACCACCACGACCTGCGCGGAACGGGCCAGCCGGGCCAGCCGGCGGCCGACCTCGACCGCGGCCTTGCCACCGACGCCCGCGTCGACCTCGTCGAAGAGGTACGTCGGTACGGGATCGGAGCCGGCGAAGACCACCTCGATGCCGAGCATCACGCGGGAGAGCTCGCCGCCGGAGGCGCCCTTGGCGATCGGGCGGGGCGGCGCGCCGGGGTGCGGCGCGAGGAGCAGTTCGACCTCGTCGGCGCCGGCCGGTCCGTAGGCCACGTTCCGGCCGCCGACCTGCACGCCGTCCGCGTCCTCGGGGACCTCGGTCTGCCGGATCTCCACGCTCACCCGGGCGTGCGGCATGGCCAGTTCGGCGAGCTCGGTGGTGACGGCGGCGGCGAAGCGCTCGGCCGACGCGGTGCGCGCGTCGGTCAGCGCCTGCGCCAGCTCGCCCAGTTCGGCGCGGAGCGCGTCGTGTTCGGCGGTCAGCTCGCCGATCCGGTCGTCGTCGCCCTCCAGCTCGGCGAGGCGCGCGGCGCTCTCCTCGGCCCAGGCGAGCACGGCCGCGATGTCCTCGCCGTACTTGCGGGTGAGCCCGGTCAGCGCGGCCCGCCGCTCCTCGACGGCCGCCAGCCGGAGCGGATCGGCGTCCAGCCCGTCGGCGTAACTGGCCAGCTCGCCCGCCACGTCGGACATCAGGATGCCGATCTCGCCGAGCCGGTCGGTGAGCCCGGCCAGTACCGCGTCGTGGCTGCGTACCGCCTCCAGCGCGCGGTGCGCCCCGGCGACCAGGGTCGTCGCCTCGACGCCCTCGGGGTCCTCGGGATTGCCCGCGAGCGCCGCGTGCGCCGCGGTCGCGGCGGAGGCGAGCGCCTCGGCGTGGCCGAGCCGCTCGGCCTCGGCGGCCAGCTCGGTGTCCTCGCCGGCCTGCGGCTCGACGGCGGAGATCTCCTCCAGGCCGAAGCGGAGCAGATCCGCCTCCTGGGCGCGCTCACGCGCCTTGGTGGTCAGCTCCTCCAGCTCGGTGGCCACGTCACGGAGCCTGCGGTACGCGGCGGTGTACTTCTCCAGGGGGACGGAGACGGCGTCCCCGGCGTAGCGGTCCAGGGCCTGGCGCTGCCGGGCGGGCCGCAGCAGGCCCTGCTGGTCGGTCTGGCCGTGCACGGCGACCAGGTCGTCCGCCAACTCCCCCAGCAGTCCGACCGGTACGGACCGCCCCCCGACGTGGGCCCGTGATCGGCCCTCGGCGGAGACGGTACGGCTGATCAGCAGCGCCCCGTCGTCCAGCTCGGCCCCGGCCTCCTCGGCGCGGACCGCTGCGGGCGCGTCGGGGCCGACCGTGATGCGGCCCTCCACGACGGCGGCCTTGGCGCCGATCCGTACCAGTGCGGGGTCGGCGCGCCCGCCGAGCAGCAGGCCGAGACTGGTCACGACCATGGTCTTGCCCGCGCCCGTCTCGCCCGTCACCGCCGTGAAACCGGGGGACAGCTCGACGACGGCATCATCGATGACGCCCAGGGACCGGATCCGCATCTCCTCCAACACGGATACGACCATACGAGGTCCGAGGGCCGCGCCGCGACGGCCGCCCCCGCGTCATCCCTGCGCACGGCCCCGGAACCGGTACGGAACCGCCGGGAAAGTCCTACCTTGGGACGCGCGCGGCGCCCCGAGAGGGGCAGGCATACAGGGCACATGCGTACGACCGCTGCCCCGTATGCGTCCGGGCGGCGGTCGCACTTGCGTCCGCGTCCCCGTACCGCCCGGTGCGGCTAGTGCGGTGCCCCGCGCCACCCCGCGACCGGCAGGGCGAACTTCGCGACCAGCCGGTCGGTGAAGGAGGCATGGTGGAGGCGGGCCAGGCGGACCGGGATCGCGCCGCGGCGGACCTCGACGCGGGCGCCCGCGGGGAGTTCGACCGAGCGGCTGCCGTCGCACCACAGGACGCCGTGCGGCGTCTTGGGCTGCACCTCCACCGCGAGCACCGACTCCGGGGAGGTGACCAGCGGCTTGGCGAAGAGCGCGTGGGCGCTGATCGGGACCATCAGCAGGGCCTCGACCTCGGGCCAGACCACCGGGCCGCCGGCCGAGAAGGCGTACGCGGTCGAGCCGGTCGGGGTCGCGCAGACCACGCCGTCGGCACCGAAGCGGGACACCGGGCGGCCGTCGACCTCGGTGACGACCTCCAGCATCCGTTCCCGCGCGGCCTTCTCCACCGACGCCTCGTTCAGCGCCCAGTCGGTGTGCACCACGGTGCCGTTGTTGCGGACCAGCACATCGAGGGTCATCCGCTCCTCGACCTCGTAGGCGCGGGTCACCACCCGGTCCACGACCTTGTCCAGATCGTCCCGCTCGGCCTCGGCGAGGAAGCCGACCCGGCCGAGGTTGACGCCCAGCATCGGCACGCCGGACGTCCGCGCGAAGTCCGCACCGCGCAGCAAGGTGCCGTCGCCGCCCAGTACCACCAGCAGCTCGCAGCCCTCGGCCGCGCACTGCTCGGTCGCCACCTGCTCGACGGAGTCGGGCAGCGGCAGGTCCGCGGCCTCGGCCGCCAGCACCCGTACGCCGATACCGCTGCGCAGCAGCCCCTGGACGACCAGTTCGGCGCTGCGGACGGCCGCGGGGCGGCCGGTGTGGGCGAGCAGGAAGACCGTGCGGCCCTTGTCGGCGAGCGGCACGGGTGCGGGTGCCGACACCGCCTTGACCTGCGGTCCCTGCTGTTCCTGCGGTTCCTGCGGTGCTTCGGACGTTCCAGAAGTGGTCAACGCGGCCCCTCCGCCACTGCACGCTCGACATCCGCCGGGTCCAGGGCAGGCGCACCGGCGCGGAGCCACAGAAAGTACTCGACGTTGCCCGACGGGCCGGGCAGGGGGCTCGCGGTGACGCCCAGCACGCCGAGTCCGAGCTCCGCCGCGCGCTCCCCGACCATCCGCACCGCCTCGGCCCGCAGCTGCGCGCTGCGCACCACGCCGCCGCTGCCCAGCCGCTCCTTGCCGACCTCGAACTGCGGCTTGACCATCAGAACGAGGTCCGCGTCCGGCGCCGAGCAGCGGACCAGCGCGGGCAGTACGAGGCCCAGCGGGATGAAGGAGAGGTCGCCCACGACGATGTCGGCGGGCACCCCGTCGATCCCCTCCACAGTGAGTTCGCGGACGTTGGTGCGGTCCTTCACCGTCACCCGGTCGTCGCTCTGCAGCGACCAGGCGAGCTGTCCGTACCCGACGTCCACGGCCACGACGTGCCCGGCGCCCGCGCGCAGCAGGACGTCGGTGAAACCGCCGGTGGAGGCGCCCGCGTCCAGCGCCCGGCGGCCCTCGACCTTCAGGCCCTTCGGTACGAAGGCGGCCAGCGCGCCGGCGAGCTTGTGGCCGCCGCGCGAGACGTAGTCCGGGTCGTTCTCGTCCTCGCGGACGACCAGCGCGGCGCTGGTCTCCACCTGGGTGGCGGCCTTGCTCGCCGGCTGGCCGCCGACCGTCACCCGGCCCGCGGCGATCAGCTGGCTCGCGTGCTCGCGGGAGCGGGCCATCTTGCGGCGCACCAGCTCCGCGTCGAGTCGGCGTCGTGCCACACCTGCCACCTGGGGTTCAGCTCCTGTTGTCGTTCGGTGCTCCGGGGCGGGGCCCCGGCTGCTGGTCCAAGGAGGCCAGCGTGGTGCGGAGCCCCCGGTGGACATCCTCGTACACGGCGAGGTGACCGCCGACGGCGAGGTGGTCGGCGTCGCCGAGCCGGGCCAGCCGGCCGTCCACCTCGGGATGCCCGGTCGGGGTGACCGCTACGCCGAGCGGCCGCGGGCCCGCGGGCTCCTCGGGGGGTGTGTCGGGGCCGTCGGAAGGCGGCTCGCCGGGTGCCGCGGCAGCTTCGGGGTCCCGTTCCGGCCACTCGGCACCGGGATTCGGCTCGTCCATGCCCCGACGCTACCGCGAACCGGTGGCGCTCCGGCGGACGAGTCGGGCCTGAGCTGGGTATCGTCCTTTCGATGGCTTCCCTAGAACAGTGCCGAGCGGCCCTGGACCGGCTGGCACAGAACCTCTCGACGTCGGCGGACGGCGCCGTGCGCGGCGCTGCCGCGCTGGACCGCTCTCTGAGCTGCCACATCACCGACCTGGACGTCACCTTCGTGGGGCGGCTGGCCGACGGCATCCTCACGGACGTCACCTCCGTACCGGGCCCGCCGCCGGACAGAGCGCAGATCCGGCTCGCCATGACCGGCGACGACCTGGTCGCGATGGTCGACGGCAAGCTGCACTTCGCGCGCGCGTGGGGCAGCGGCCGGGTGAAGCTGGAGGCCGGCTTCCGCGACCTCCTGCGACTCCGGACGCTGCTGTGACGCCGCCTGCCCCACGACTGCCGGCCGTCCCGCGGATCAGACCGCCCCGGCTCAGGCCGCCGCGGCCTTACGGGGCGTGCGCGCCGCCGGGATGATCAGCGGCGTTCCGGTCTCCGGGTCGTCGATGATCTGGCACTTCAGCTTGAAGACCCGCTCGATCAGATCGGCGGTGACCACGTCGGCCGGGGCGCCCTCGGCGACGACCTCGCCGCCGCGCATGGCGATGATGTGGCTGGCGTAGCGCGCGGCGTGGTTGAGGTCGTGCAGGACCGCGACGAGCGTGCGGCCCTGCTCCTCGTGCAGCTGGGCGCAGAGGTCCAGCACCTCTATCTGGTGCTGGATGTCCAGGTAGGTGGTGGGCTCGTCCAGGAGCAGCAGCGGGGTCTGCTGGGCGAGCGCCATGGCGATCCAGACGCGCTGCCGCTGGCCGCCGGAGAGCTCGTCGACGTACCGCTCCCCCAGCTCGCCGACGCCGGTGGCGTCCATCGACTCCTGGACGATCCGCTCGTCCTCGTCCGACCACTGGCGCAGCAGGCCCTGGTGCGGGTACCGGCCGCGGGAGACCAGGTCGGCGACGGTGATGCCGTCGGGGGCCGTGGAGGACTGCGGGAGCAGGCCGAGGGTGCGGGCGACCTTCTTGGCGGGCTGCGAGGAGATCGAGGAGCCGTCCAGCAGGACCGACCCGGCCTTCGGCTTGAGCATCCGGGACAGCGCGCGCAGCAGGGTGGACTTGCCGCAGGCGTTGGGGCCGACGATGACCGTGAAGGAATTGTCCGGGATGTCGACCGAGAGCTGCTCGGCGATGACCCGCTGGTCGTAGGCGAGGGTGACGTTCTGCGCCGCGAGACGGCTCACTTCGGCTCTCCTGGAGGTGGTACGGCCGGTCGGTTGCGGGGTGGTGGCGGTCGGGCCGCCCGGGCTCTGGCCGGTCATACCCGGCCCGCCTTGCGCTCATTGGCCAGCAGCCACAGCAGATAGCCGCCGCCCAGTACGCCGGTGACCACGCCGACCGGGATCTGGTCGGCGCCGAAGACCCGCTGCGAGCCGAGGTCGGCGAGGACCAGCAGGACCGCGCCCATCAGGGCCGAGGGCAGCAGGTTGGGGCCGGTGGCGCGGGTGAGACGGCGGGCGAGCTGCGGCGCGGTGAGCGCGACGAAGGCGATGGGCCCGGCGGCGGCGGTGGCGGACGCGGTCAGGACGACGGCGGCCAGCAGCGCGACGATGCGGACGCGGCCCGTACGGACGCCGAGCGCGGCGGCCGAGTCGTCGCCCATCTCCAGCATGGCCAGCGGCCGGGCGCAGAGCAGGATCACCGGGACCAGGACGACGCAGACCGCGGCCAGCGGCCACACCTGGTCCCAGTCGCGGCCGCTGAGGGAGCCGGTCATCCAGGTGGTGGCGCGGGTGGCCTCGACGATGTTCGCCTTGGTCATCAGGTACAGGACGATGGCGTAGAGCATGGCGGCGGCGCCGATGCCGACGAGGACGAAGCGGTAGCCGTGCACGCCGCGCTGCCAGGCGAGCAGGAAGATCGCGACGCCGGTGAGGACGCCGCCGACCACGGAACCCATCGCGATGGCGACGGTGGAGCCCTGCAGGTACACGATGACGACCAGGGCGCCGACGGAGGAGCCCTGCGCGAAGCCGAGCACGTCGGGGCTGCCGAGCGGGTTGCGGGTGATGGTCTGGAAGACCGCGCCGGCCAGCCCGAAGCAGACGCCGACCAGCAGCGCGACCAGGACCCTGGGCAGCCGCAGATCGTTGACGATCAGTTCCTGGCCCGGGTTGCCGCCGCCGCTGAGGGTGGTGAGGACATCGCCGAAGGACATCGGGAAGTCGCCGGTGCCGATGAGCAGGACGCCGGACGCGAGCGCCACGAGGAGCAGCAGCAGGCCCGCCAGTACGGCCCTGGGGTGCAGCCGGACCGACAGCCCGCCGGCGGTGCGCAGGGCCTTCAGGGCCGGGCGCGCGGAGGTCTTGGTGGGAGTGCTCACAGCTGTGCCATCTTCCGTCGCCGTACGAGATGGATGAAGACCGGGCCGCCGATGACGGCCGTGACGATGCCGACCTGGAGCTCGCCGGGCCGGGCCGCGATCCGGCCGATGATGTCGGCGCCGAGCAGCAGCACCGGCGAGAGGACCGCGGAGTACGGCAGGATCCAGCGCATGTCGGGGCCGGTGATGGCGCGTACGGCGTGCGGGACCATCAGGCCGACGTAGACGATCGGGCCGCAGGCGGCGGTGGCGGCGCCGCACAGCAGGGTCACGGCGGCCATGGCGGCGACGCGGGTGCGGGTGAGCCGGGTGCCGAGGGCGCGGGCCTGGTCGTCGCCGAGCGCGACGGCGTTCAGCGGCCGGGCGACGAGCAGCGCGACCAGCGTGCCGGCCACGATGAAGGGCGCGACCTTCTCGACGGTGGGCATGGTGGCCGACGCGAGCGAACCGACCGTCCAGAAGCGCATCTTGTCCAGGGACGCGGTGTTCATGAGGTTGACCGCGTTGAGGTAGCCGGTGAGGGCCGCGGTGAGGGCGGTACCGGCGAGCGCGAGCCGGACGGGGGTCGCGCTGCGGGTGCCGCCGAGGATGTACACAGCGGCGGAGACGACGGCGGCACCGGCGAAGGCGAACCACACGTACGAGGTGAGGGAGGTGACGCCGAAGAAGGTGATGCCGGTGACGACGGCCGCGGAGGCACCCGCGTTGATGCCGAGGACGCCGGGGTCGGCCAGGGGGTTGCGGGTGAGTGCCTGCATGACGGCGCCGGCGAGGCCGAGGGCCGCGCCGGCGAGCAGGCCGAGGAGGGTGCGGGGCAGCCGGACGTCACGGACGATCACGTCGGTGTCCGTACCGGAGTAGTGCATGACGCCGTGCCAGACGTCCGCCACCGGTATCTGTTTCGAGCCGACGGCGATTCCGAGGACGGTGATGACCGCGAGGATGCCGAGGGCGGCGAGGAGTCCCGCGGAGCGGGTGGCCTGCCGTCGCCGGGGCACCACGGGCGCGGCGGCTGCTTCAGGGGGGCTGTCGACCAACACGCCGTTTAGGTTAGCCTAACCTCACGTTGCCCACTCAGGCCCTCCCCAGAGAGAAGTGCGTCCCTATGAGCATGTCCCCCAGACCTTCCCTGTCCCGACGCGGCCTGCTGGCCGCCGGCGGGGCCGTCGGCGTCGGCGCCCTGCTGGCCGCGTGCGGCAGCGAGAAGGCTTCGGGGCCGGCCGGCAGTGAAGGCAAGGGCGGGCCCTGGAGCTTCACCGACGACCGCAAGAAGAAGGTCTCTCTGAAGACTGTGCCACAGCGCATCGTCGCCTTCACCGGTACCGCCGCCGCACTGCACGACTTCGGCATCGACGACCAGATCGTCGGCGTCTTCGGCCCGACCAAGCTGAAGAACGGCAAGCCCGACCCGCAGGCCGGCGACCTGGACATCTCCAAGGTCACCATCATCGGCAACGCCTACGGTCAGTTCAACGTCGAGAAGTACGCCGGGCTCGCCCCGGACCTGCTCGTGACCAACATGTACGAGCCGGACGCCCTGTGGTTCGTACCGGAGGAGAGCAAGGACAAGATCACCAAGCTCGCCAAGAGCGTCGCGATCACCTCCTCCCGCACCCCGATGGTGAAGATCATCGAGCGGTACGCCGAGCTCGCGGAGTCCCTCGGCGCCGACCTGAAGGCCAAGAAGGTCACCGACGCCAAGGCGCGTTTCGAGAAGGCCGCCGAGCGGCTGCGCAAGGCAGCCAAGTCCAACCCGGTCAAGGTGCTCGCCTGCTCCGGCAGCCCCGACCTCTTCTACGCCTCCAACCCGGGCATCAACGCCGACCTGATGTACTTCAAGTCCCTCGGCGTGGACCTGATCGTCCCGGACAAGCTCGACAAGGGCGGCTACTTCGAGTCGCTGAGCTGGGAGAACGCCGACAAGTACAAGGCGGACGTGCTCCTGCTCGACAACCGCACCGCCACCCTCCAGCCCAAGGACCTGGCCGCCAAGCCCGCGTGGGCGAAGCTGCCCGCCGTCAAGGCGGACCAGATCGCCCCCTGGTCCAGCGAGCCCCGCTTCTCCTACGCCGGCGCCGCCCCGCTCGTCGAGGGCCTCGCCAAGGCCATCGAGGACGCCAAGAAGGTCAACTGACGCGCCGGGGGCCGGCCGCGCACCCCGCCGCCGGCCCCCCGCAACTCCACCC